>JBGSUP010000097.1:0-8351 GCA_041753485.1 Akkermansiaceae bacterium | reverse complement strand
GGCCTCGCCGCGCTCGACCAATTGGTGGTCGGCAAGCAGGCAATCGCCGTGCAATACCAGGGCAAGTGGCTGTTTCCCGCATTCCGGCCCGTGGCGATGAAAAACAAGGATTTCGGCATCACTGGAGATTCCCCCGAGGCCCCTGTCAACTTCCGCAAGCTCAAGAAGATCCTCCGCGGCACCGGCGATGGCAGGGTGATCATGCCGCCGATTCCCTATGATCCAACCGGCGACACGCTCCCGCCGCGCTCCCGCGCGCTCGTCCAACGCGAGGGCGTCTATCATGAGTCCGGCAGCCGCAAGCCATACTTCGGCCTGGCCGCACGCTACTACGATGTGGACGAGGCGAAAATCCACGTCCGCCACACGCTGCGCAATGGCCTGCTCTCCGGCCCTGCCGATGGCTGGGCCGCCGACGGCACTCCGGTTTACAGCGCCGTGTATCTCGATGGAAAAGTCCTCAACGATCGCTATGACGGCGAGGGCGGCAAGGACGCCTTCCTGCTGCGTGAGGTCAGCGATCTGCGCGCCGTCAAATACCATCCGGCTCCTCCGATCCCGGAGGAGGGAAACTGGCTCGGCACCACCTCGCAGGGATATGACGTGCTCGCCTACCTTTACGGTGGCTTGCAGGTGAATTTCAAAGCCGCGCTCATCTATCTGCCAATCGTCTACCTGATCGGCATCACCATCGGCATGATGATGGGCTATTTTGGCGGTTGGTTCGACCTCGCCGCCCAGCGCCTGATCGAGATTTTCTCAAACATGCCATTCCTGTTTGTCGTGATCATTTTCTCCAGCATGGTGCCGGACCAGTTCAAGGGTCTGCCGGTGATTTTAACCATCCTCGTCGCCTTCGGCTGGATGGGCCTGACCTTCCTGATGCGCACCGCCGCGTATCGTGACAAGGAGCGTGACTACATCGCCGCGGCGCGGGTGCTGGGAGCCGGCACGCCGCGCATCCTGTTCCGCCATTTGCTGCCCAACACCATCGCCATCATCGTGACGCTGGTGCCATTCACCATGTCCGGTCTGGTGTTCGCCCTCACTTCACTCGACTATCTCGGCTTCGGCCTGCCGCCCGAATACGCCACTTGGGGACGCCTGCTCAACGACGGACTCTCCAATCTATCCGCTCCGTGGCTGGTCACTTCCACCTTCGTGGTACTGGTGGGTTTGTTGGTGATCATCACGTTCATTGGCGAAGCGGTGCGCGAGGCATTTGATCCCAAACAATTCACCTACTACCGATGACCCGCCGATTCATGATCCGTTTGGCAATGATTGTCAGCTGCACGCTCGTGCTGCCGGTAGCGGGTTGCCGCCGTGATGCCGCGGAACGCCCGCGCACGCTCGACTTCGATGCGTTCATGCCGGTTTACAACCGCTATATCGAAAGCTGGCTGAAGTCCCGGCAGGAGGACACGAACAGGGAGATTGCGAGAATCGATGCCGAACTTGCCACCGCCGATGAAGGCGCGAAGGCCGCGCTGCTCACTCACGCCGAAGCGCTTCGCCACGATCAGGAAAAGTGGAACTTCCGGCTCGGCCTTGACGGTTTCCTCAAGATCGGCAAGCCCTCCGACATCCCCGATGGTCTGGTCTGGGAGAATGGCATGGATCAACCGGAGATCGGCGATCCCGCCGCGAAAAAGGGCGGCGTCTTCCGCCGGTATATCCCGAGTTTCCCGCCGACCATCCGTCCATTCGGGGACAACTCCAACAACTCGTTCCGCGGCGATCTCTACGACTACATCGACATCCCGCTTGTCTCGCTGCATCCAGAAACCATGGAAATCATTCCGGGACTCGCCAGGGAGTGGGCGGTCTCCGAAGACGGGCGCACCATTTTCTTCAGGCTCGATCCCGAGGCGCGATACTCGGACGGCACACCCGTCCGAGCCCGCGATTTTCTCGTCGGCGTCTATCTCCGTGTCTCGGACCACATCGTCAATCCATACGCCAAGCAGTTCTATCGGGAAAACATCGCACAGGTCGCCATGTATGACGATCTCACCTTGTCGATCTCACTGCCCGAGGCGAAAACCTACGCACCCTATATTGCCGGCGCGATGCCGCCCTCACCGCCACATTTCTATGCCGAATACGGCTCCGACTACACCGAGCGCTACCAATGGCGTTTCCCGCCGACCACCGGTGCCTATGAGGTCCTGCCAAAGGACATCGTCAAGGGTGCGTCCATAACCCAGACACGCGTCAAGGACTGGTGGGCGAAGGACCGCAAATACTATCGTCATCGTTTCAATCCGGACAAGATCGTCCACACCGTGGTGCGCGACGACTCGAAGGCCTTCGAGCTCTTCCGCGCCGGCGAGCTGGACACGTTTTTCCTCACCCGCCCGGAGCGCTGGTATGAAAAGTCCGAGATCGAACCGGTTTACAAGGGCTACATCGAGCGCGTGACCTTCTACAACCGCTACCCGAAAGTCCCACTCGGCCTCTACCTCAACGTCAGCAAACCCCTGCTGGACAACCGCGACGTCCGCATCGGCATCCATCACGCGATGAACTGGCAGAAAGTCATCGATGTGATGTATCGCGGGGACTATCAGAGGCTGAACTCCTTCAACGATGGTTATGCCGTTTTCAGCGACCCCTCGATCAAGGCGCGGCCCTTCTCCATCGATCTCGCCCGCGAGTCCTTTCGTGCTGCTGGCTTCACGGAGGAAGGGCGAGACGGCATCCTAACCCGGCCGGATGGCACCCGCCTCTCGTTGGCCGTGACCTTTCCGAGCATGCCGATCTACGACCGGATGTTCGCCATCCTCCGCGAGGAGGCGAAACGATCCGGCTTCGAACTCCGCCTCGACGGACTGGAGGCTACCGTTGCCTACAAGAAGGAAATGCAGAAACAGCACGAAATAGCATTCGGCAGTTGGCTGATCACCCCGCCGGTGCCTGATTTCCACCAATTCCTGCACTCCACCAATGCCTATGACGAAAAGGGTAACCTCAAGCCCCAGACCAACAACACCTTCGTCTGGAGCCGCCCGGACACCGATGCCCTGAGCGAGCAAGTCCGCACCGCGCGCACCGAGGAGCAACTCAGGGACGCCGCGTGGAAACTCCAGCGCATCATTCACGACGAGGCGATCTTCGTGCCGGGCTTCTCGGTGGACTTCGTGAGGACCGGCTCGTGGCGCTGGGTGCGGTGGCCGGATTGCGAAACCACGCGTTTCAGCCCGCCGGTCGTCTATGATCCGCATGAAGCTTTCGTTTTCTGGGTCGATGAAACGATGCGGGACGAAACCCAGACCGCCCGCAGGACGGGCCGCGCGTTCCCGGAATCGACCAAAACCGTGGACGCCTACCGCGTCAGCGCGGAGACCGCCACCGAACCCGCAAATCCTGCAGCTGCGGACGACGACCTCGAATCCCCATGAGCGGCCACCCAGAAAACATCCTGGAAGTGGACAAACTCATCACTTCCTTCGAGACCGACCGCGGCCTGCTGCGCGCGGTCGATCAGGTTTCCTTCTCGGTGCCGGAAGGAAGAACCGTCGGCATCGTTGGCGAGTCCGGCTGCGGGAAAAGCGTCACCGCGATGTCGATCGTCCGGCTGCTGCCACAGCCCGCGGGCAAGATTCTCGGCGGCCACGTCTTGTTCAAAGGCAGGGACCTGGTACGTGCCAGCGACGATGAAATCCGGCGCGTTCGCGGCGGCGATATCGGCGTGATTTTCCAGGAGCCGATGTCCGCGCTCAATCCCGTGCATCGCATCGGGCGCCAAGTGGCGGAAGTCTTCCGCCTGCACAAGAACATCTCGAAGCGCGACGCCTGGGATGCCGCTTTCGAAATGCTTGAGCTCGTGCGCATCCCGGCTCCGGAAAAGCGCATGATGGACTATCCGCACCAGCTGTCCGGCGGCATGCGCCAGCGCATCGTCATCGCCCTAGCCCTCGCCTGCCGGCCGTCCCTCGTCATTGCCGACGAACCGACCACCGCGCTCGATGTGACCGTGCAGGCCCAGATCCTGGAGCTGATGGCCCGCCTCCAGGACGAGATGAAAATGTCCATCATCCTCATCACTCATGACTTGGGGGTCATTGCCGAAACCTGCGATGAAGTTGTCGTGATGTATGCTGGCCGGGTGGTCGAAAAGGCCCCGGCGGAAGAACTCTTCGCCCATCCGCTGCACGCCTACACCAAGGGCCTGCTCCATTCGATTCCCACCTTGGCAACCCCGTCGAAATCCATCCTCAACACCATCCCCGGCATGGTGGCCACGCTTGCGGAACACACCCACGGCTGCCGCTTCTGCCAGCGCATGGGACGCATCAGCGCCGGTGGTGCCGCCAGCCGCGAGCGCCCGGCCTTCACCCAGGTCTCACCCGGCCACTGGGTGGAAACATGCCGCCACTGTTATCAGCCATGACCCCACTTCTCTCCATCGATAACCTCCGCGTCCACTTCCCGGTCCGCGGCGGTGTCATGCTGCGCCAGACCGCTGCCGTGCGCGCGGTGGACGGGGTTTCACTCGACATCGCCCCCGGTGAAACCCTCGGCCTCGTCGGCGAATCGGGTTGCGGAAAATCCACCCTTGGCAAGGCCGTGGTGCGCCTGCTTAAGCCGACATCCGGCAGCATCCGCTTCGGGGATTCCGACATTTCCCACCTCAGCCAGCGCGCGCTGCGCCCCATGCGCCGGGATTTCCAGATGATCTTCCAGGACCCCGCCGAGTCACTCGATCCGCGCATGAGCGTGCGCTCGATCATCGAGGAACCCTTCATCATCCACGGCCTCGGCAAGCGCGCGGAACGGACCCGGCGCGTCAACGATTTGTTAGAACGCGTCGGACTGCCCGCCTCGGCGGCGGATCGTTACTCGTTCGAGTTTTCCGGCGGCCAGCGCCAGCGGATCGGCATCGCCCGCGCGCTCGCCCTCAAGCCGAAGCTCATCGTCTGTGACGAACCGGTCTCCGCGCTCGATGTCTCGATCCAATCGCAAATCCTCAACCTGCTCGTCGAGCTCCAACAGGACTTCGGATTGTCCTATCTTTTCATCGCCCACGATCTGTCGGTGGTGAAGCAGGTGAGTGATCGCGTGGCGGTGATGTATCTTGGAAAAATCGTCGAACTCGCCCCGGCGGAAACAATCTACCGCGATCCCCGCCACGCCTACACCAAGGCGCTGCTCTCCGCCATCCCCACGCCCGATCCGCGAGCCCGCCGCGAGAAGATCCTGTTGGAGGGCGATGTTCCCTCGCCCATCGATCCGCCCGCCGGCAGCGCCTTCGGCCACCGCATCGGCCACCCGCTCTATGCGCAAACCATCGGCATGGACCTCGCGCTCGCGGAAATCGCCCCCGGCCATCGGGTCGCCGCGGACCCCTGCTCGCTCAGCGCGGAAGACTGGCGGAAACTCCAACAGGGCGCGGGCAAATCCAACGCAGCGCCCGAAGTCCGCGAGTGATTTCCGGCACCGACGACAAAGCTTGGCTTTGCGAACGACCTGGGATGGGTTATCAATCAAGGCCATGGCCGCCAAATCCACGCCGAAGGATCGTGCGATCCGTCTGATCCTGATCGAAGACCACGCGGATTTCCGTGAATCGGTGGCGATGGTGCTGGAGGAGCGGGCGCATTACCAATGTGTCGGCAGTTTTTCCACCATGGAGGACGCGCTTGAGGCCATTCGCGGCGGCCTGACGGCAGACCTCGTGCTCTCGGATCTGGGACTGCCCGGCATGAGCGGCATCGCAGGCATCCGCAAAGTGCGCGAATTGTTGCCCGAAGCCCGCGTGCTGGTGCTTACCGCCTTCACCGACAAGGCGAAGGTTTTCTCCGCCCTCGAAGCCGGTGCCCATGGCTATCTGGTGAAAGCGGGCAGCGCCTCGCGCCTGCTCGAAACGCTGGAGGAAGTGCTCGCCGGCGGCACGCCGCTCGATCCCAAGATCGCCGGCATGATCCTGCAAACCTTCCGCCAGCTTAGCCCCATCCCCGAAGCGGAATCGCTCTCGGCCCGCGAGTGCGAGGCGCTCCAGCTTTCCGCCAAGGGCCTCACCCGCAAGGAAATCGCCGAGGAATTGAAGCTCAGCGAGCACTCGGTGACCGAATACATCAAACGCAGCTTCGACAAACTCCACGTCCGCAGCCTGCCCGCAGCCGTCAGCGAGGCGATCCGCCGCGGATTTCTCGACCTGTCCTGAGCCTGCCGCCGTGTCCCATGATTTGGGGACATGACAGAAATCCGGTTTCCCCGCATCGTTCACTCGTCGAGGGGAGAGGTCCCCGGTTTCAACAGAGTTCATGACAGAACACAAGATGGGTCGCGAGGGGTCGCGGCCCTTTTTGTTGGGTGGCTGGAGGGGCGATATCCCCATCGCCCTCTTCCAATCCAAATCGCCGCGGCCCATAAGATGGAGTCGGATCTTTCAACCGCGAATGGACGCGAACGAACGCGAATGAAGATGGTTTCCTGGAATCCCTGACTCTGAATAATCGCGCCGATTGCCCGGTGCTTGATTGCGGCAGATTCCTAACAAAGTGATCTTCAACCCATCCTGACAAAATCGCCCAAGAACCCATCTTGACGCCTTCCGGCGATTCTGATGATTTGTGCGCATATGTTGCCTGATGCGACATGCCGTGACTTGACTCCCTGCGCGGACTCCCTGCGCGGACTCCCTGCGCGGGTAACGCGGCTGTTAGGCAGTGGCGGGCTGGCACACGTGCCACGCGACTATGGAAACCCGGTAGCCGTGGTTTCCCCGCAGGAGAATCCGCACTGCCCGCTCCTTTCTCCACGCCGCCAAATCGAGCGTCGCTGGCTGCTCTCTCAACGCACGAAACGCCGGATTCATCCGGCAGTTCTTTCTTCCTGAAAACTGAACACCGAACACCAACAAACTTTTTCCCATGAAAACCACCGCCATCCTTGCGCTACTCGCGCTCATCATCGTGCCGGCATCCGCCACCGTCACCATCGATTATGTCACTGTCGGGAATGCCGGAAATGCGGCGGACCCGCTTACCGGTTACGGCTCGGTCTCCTACGCATACAACATCGGCCAATATGAGGTCACCAACGCCCAATACACGGAATTCCTCAACGCGGCGGACCCCACCGGTGCGAACCCGAACGGAATCTACAACGCCAGCATGGGCAGCGACGCGCGTGGAGGTATTTCCTACAATGCTGGGGCTGGAGCTGGATCGAAATACTCGATCAAGGCGAACATGGGCAATAAACCCGTCAACTATGTGAGTTGGTATGATGCCGCCCGCTTCACCAATTGGGTGAACAATGGCCAGGGCAATGCGAGCACTGAGATCGGAACTTACACCCTTTCAGGAAACACGGGTATTATCACCAAGAACAGCGGGTCCAGCGTGACTGTCTGGCTGCCAAGCGAGCACGAATGGTATAAAGCTGCATACTACGATCCTACAACTGGTGCCGGCGGGGGTGATAATTATTGGCAGTATCCTACACAAAGCAATTCTCCGCCAACAGTAGGAACTGTCAACATCACAGGTGATATCACAAATCCAGGAGCCAATGTTGCAAACTACAATAATGGAGCAGACTGGAATAGTCTCAATGGCAATGTTTCTACCATTGGTAGTAGTATGGCCGACAATTATTTTGGCACGGCTGATCAAGGCGGAAATGTTGCGGAATGGAATGACGCTGTGATTTCAGTGTCATCCCGAGGATTTCGAGGTGGTTCGTGGAATAGTTTCGACTTTGATTCGATGAATTCGCTGGCCCGCGTATCCATCACCCCGTCATTCGAAACCGATTCACTTGGCTTCCGCCTCGCAAGCGTCCCCGAGCCATCGTCCCTCGTGCTGTCCCTCCTCGCCAGCGCGTGTCTGATAATCCGGCGCTCACGCAGGGACTTGGCTTGAACAAGCGGCCCAGCACCCCTCTCTGCACACTCAGGATCTTGTTTATTGCGCTCTTCCGGCAGTTCTACAGCGATCCGTATATGGGAGGATAAGTCATCAAAACATGGAAACACTCACCATATCCAACCGATTTCCTTTGAGTGTCCTGCTTCTACTGTCGGCGCTTACCGGCTGCCAAGCTCCGCTCCATCAATCGGAAGATGTTATGGCCAATGCATGGATGTTCAGGATTCCCAAAGATCAGAAGAAATCAGGAACAGCGGATTCAGGCCAAGTGCATGGTCATTTGCAGGATGCGCCGTTCATGACTGAAACCCTTCTCACGGAGCATGGAAATGTCCCGGTTTTTCGTGAATGTCCGAAAGTTGGCTTTGAGTTAAGCTACGGCCGGAGTTGTTAGTTGTTGGTTCTGGTTTGTTTTCAGGGAGAGTTTCTGACGGGCGATTCTGCGACGTTCGCGGGCGTCTTCGAGCTTTT
>JBGSUP010000096.1:0-18170 GCA_041753485.1 Akkermansiaceae bacterium | reverse complement strand
CCGCGCGCTGATGCAGCTCCGGATCACGGACGATGCCACCCTTCCCAACGGCCTCACGCCCGAGTTCGAACTGTGGCTTGATCAGGCAGATAATGCTTCCATCCCGCTCCAGCAGCGGAAACACGGCGGGCAGCACCATGGTGAGCGAAATGAAGGAAAGATCCATCACCGCGAGACGGACTTTCTCGCCGATGTCCTCCGGCGTCATGTGGCGGGCGTTGAACTGCTCCTTGACGACCACGCGCGGGTCGTTGCGGAGTTTCCAGACCAGCTGGTTGGTCCCGACATCCACGGCATGGACCCGCGCCGCGCCGCGCTGGAGCAGGCAGTCGGTGAAACCGCCAGTGGAGGCCCCGACATCAATGCAGGTCCAGCCGACGGGATCGATCCCGAAGGCGTCGAGCGCGGCTTCGATCTTGAGTCCGCCGCGACCGACGAAGCGGGGTTTTTCCCTGATGTCGAGCGGCGCATCCCAGGCGAGTTTGGCACCGGCTTTGTCGATGACCCGGTCGCCACAGCGGACTTCACCGGCGAGGATCAGGCGCTTCGCCTGCTCCCGCGAGTCACACAGGCCGCGGGCAAGCAGCAGGGCATCGGCACGTTCGGTTTTCATGGTGCGGCAGGGCTATGACCGCTCCAAGAGCACGCTTCCGCCCAACACGACCAAATCAACACTGCCCGTAAGCGTCTTGTCGAGAAACGGCGTGTTCTGTGACTTCGACTTCATGAAATTCCTGGTGAAGGTCGTTTCCTTTCCGGGATCAAAGAGAATGAGATCCACCGGCTGGCCCGCTTCGATGGAAACGGGGAGCAGCCCCATCAAGCGGCGTGGCTCCGCGGAGAAACGCTTCACAATGAGATCCCAGCCGAATTTCCCGGTAGCCACGAAGTGATGATGGAGCGAAACCAAGGCCGTATCGAGGCCGGTGATCCCGTTCGGCGCGCTGACAAAATCCTGCGACTTCTCAAACGGAGTGTGCGGCGCGTGATCCGTGGCGATAAGGTCGAAAACGCCGTCGATGAGGCCCTGGAGCAATCCTTCATTGTCCGCCTTGGTGCGCAGCGGCGGGTTCATTTTGAAATTCGTGTCGAAGTCACCGATGTCCTCGTCGCTGAAAAGCAGGTGGTGGGGCGTGACCTCGGCGGTGACTTTCACGTCGCCGCGCTGTTTCCACCAGCGGATGGTCTCCATGCCGAGCTGGCTGGAAACGTGCTGGATGTGGATGTGCGCCCCGGTGGCGTGGGCGAGGCGGATGTCGCGGTCGATGATGATTTCCTCGGCGCAGGCGGGCGAGCCCTTGATGCCCAGACGATAACTCATCGCACCTTCATTGAGCGCGCGCAGACCGGCGAGCTCGGGCACCTCGCAGTGGCTGGCGAAGAACATGCCGAACTCGGTGGCATACTGCATCGCACGCCGCAGAATGGCGGGATCCCCGGTGGTGTCGCCATCGTCGGTAAGCATTCTAACACCAAGCGCGCGCATGCCTTCGATCCCGGCCATTTCCTTGCCATGGCGGTCCTTGGTGACACAGCCGGAAGTGTGAACGGGGATGCGGGCGCTGCGCTTGGCGATGTCCAAAACATTGGCAACGACGGTGGCGGAGTCGATCGCCGGGCGGGTGTTGGGCATCATGACCACGCCGGTGATGCCGCCGTTGATCGCAGCTTCCGTGCCGCTGGCAATGGTTTCCTTGTTCTCGAATCCCGGTTCGCGCAAATGCACGTGGGCATCGAACATGCCGGGCATCAGGATGCGGCCCGCGGCGTCGATGACGCGGGTGCCTTCAAGAGCGGATAGATTTTGGCCGATTTGTTGGATTTTCCCGGAAACTAACAGAACGTCCGCCTCAAGAAGCGCGGGTGAGTCCTCCGAGGCGATGCGGGCGTTGGTGATGAGGAGGTTCATGGCATATCGGATGAATCGAAACGCGGGGGCGCAGAGGTCGCGGAGTGGAGCGCGGAGTGAAGGTTCAGGGCGTTGGTGATTCGACGGGGAGGATCGCCCCCTTGGAAACATCGACAGTCTTTTCAAAGAAAGGCTCTTCGTCGTTCTTGCTGATTTCCACGCTCACGTGGTCACCACCATTGGCCGGCGGAATGACGAGTTGAAGAATCTTGTGCGCTCCGAATTGCAACGATCCATCCCCGCTCATGGTTTTCCACGTCACACGGTCACAACTTTCGACCACAATGGCCACGGGTGGAATCTCGCCCCCGGACTGCGGTTTGATCCCGATGCGAAACGAATCCAATGCCGGCCCTTTCCACTCGAACGTTTTGTGGATGGGAATGCCGAGGGACAACGCACCTTCCCTGTTTTTCACGAGAAGCGATATCGTGCTGTAGGAACCGGTGTGGTTGGAATCGTCAGCCTGCATTTCAAGCAGAACGGATTTTTGAGCGGCAGGGGTGAAAAGGATTTTCCCTGTCATGATACCCGGTCCGCTTTCGCCGGGCGTGAGGGGGAAAATGGCGGCGCTCTTCAGGCGGCTGGTTCTGGCCTCAAGCTCAATCCGAGGCATCACGAGCTTGCGGATTTCCGGATCGTTGACCGCATTCTCCCCATAGAGTGCGAGGATTTTTCCGGGATCCCGCGACTCCCAGGCCGCGGTGATGCGTTTGATGAATTCCTCCTCGGTTTCCGCATGGATGGAAGTGGCGAGGAGCAAGGGCAGGAGAAAGCGTTTCATGAGAAGTGGGGACGAGGCTTGGTCAGGATTAAGCGAGTATTTCCAGTTCCGGCAGGCAGCCTTCGCGGATCGTCTCAAAATGCGCGTCCTTGGCAAGGAGCGGCATTTTCATGGAATGCGCGACGGTGGCGATGAGCAGATCCGACGCGGGGAGGTTGACACCTTTGGCTCTGAGCATCGCGTTCAACGAACCGACCAGATCCCAATGCTCCGGAAGAAATACGATGCGCGAAGCCAAATCGAGGCCGGTGCGCAGGTCATCGATTTCTTCCTCGCGCGCTCCAGTGAGCAATTCAAACGCCACCGGGCAGGTGAAGGCGGCTTCCTTGATGGCCATGAGATCACGGACGAGCGTCTTGAAACGCGGATCGCCCGTGGGGCGGAAGAACTCGATCCATGCGGAAGTGTCGATGAGGGTCACGGCTTGGAGAGGTCGGTGAGGGACTCCAATTCGTCGTTGGACCTGCGGTAGTCGGTGTGTCCCGCCATGACCTTGGCGAGAAACTCCTGGCGTTGGCGTTGCTCGATGAATTCATCGAGCGCCTGGGCCACGGCGGGTGATTTCTTCGTCTGCCGGGTGAGCCTGAGGATGGAACTTAGCTTTTTCTGCTCAATATCAACGGTAATCCTCATCGTTTTTGTGGCTCTTTTGATGAAAAATTACCATGGATTTGCATCATTCCAAGTCATTTCCCCTGCGACACCTCTTGCGCGGAGCCCGGCTTGAGCCAGTAGAGCACGGCCATGCGCACTGCGATGCCGTTTTCGACCTGGTCGTTGATGAGGGAACGTTCGTAGTCCATGACGGCGTCGCAAAGTTCGACGCCGCGGTTCACGGGGCCGGGGTGCATGACATAGATGCCGCGCCTGCGGATTTCCTCCAGACGGGCGTCGGTGATGCCGTAGAGTTTGTGGTATTCGCGGATGCTGGGGAAAAACTGCACGTCCTGGCGCTCCATCTGGACGCGCAGCAGATAGACGACATCCGGCGTCCATGCCATGGCCTGCGGGTAGTCGGTGAAGCGGCGGATGTTTTCCGGGCCGGCCCGGGGCACCAGTGAACCCGGGCCGAGATAGGCGACTTCGACGCCGATTTTCTTGAGGATGGTGCTGGTGGAGCGGGCCACGCGGGAATGCAGGATGTCACCGATGATGAGGACCTTTTGTCCGGTGGGATCGGGAAATTTCTCCTTGAGGGTGAAGGCGTCGAGCAGCGCTTGGGTCGGATGGGCGTGGGCCCCGTCGCCAGCGTTGATGACGGAGGCCTTGGTGAGACGCGCGATGGTGCCGGGCAGGCCGGATGCCTTGTGGCGGACGATCACGTAGTCGGTCCGCATCGCCTGGAGGGTCTCGATGGTTTCCCTGACGGACTCGCCCTTGGTGATCGAGGATTGAGCGACGTCGAAGTTGGTGACATCAGCGGAGAGCCGCTTGGCGGCGACCTCAAAGGACGAGTGGGTGCGGGTGCTGGGCTCGTAGAAGAGCATCAACACGGATTTCCCCTTGAGGGCGGGGACCTTCTTGACCGAGCGGGTGAAGAGCTCCTTGAACGGAGTGGATTGATCGAGCAGATGGTCAATCTCCGCGCGGTCGAGCGATGCGATGTCGAGCAGGTCTTTACGTGGCATGCCGGAGGTGGGGAAAGTAATGGAGCGCGCCGAAAACGATGACAAACAGGGCGATCACGGCGATGAAAGCCGCGTGGTGGCGGGAGATCGGTTTGCGGATGCCGATAAGGACCGCGATGACAACGGCGGCGATCACACAAGCCACGGTGGCGAGGATTGGAATCTGATAGAAGTGGAAACCGACGGCTCCGGCGATGCCGGACAGGTAGCCGGGAATGATGAGTGCGGGATGCGCGGGGAAGAGTCTGGGATTGGGTTTCGCCTCCATCAAGGCCAGCACCTCGCGGCGGCGGATGCGGGCGATTTCCTCATCACTGTGGCGTTGGTGCGGCAAATTGGAATCCGGTGGCGACTCGGGATGCGGGGTGGCGGGCAGGCGTTCTGATTTGCGCAGCGACCGGACAGACCTCGGTGGGTGGACCGGGGCGGTGTCGGGCTTGGGTAAAGCCTCGGCAGCGGCAGCTCCCTGCGATGCGGCCATTCGCTCGGAGCGTTTCAAGGAGTGAACCGCTTTCGGACCTTCCGCGGGAGTTCCAGACGGGGGCGCGGGCTGGCGGGTCTCCGCCTGGGGTGCCATGATCGGCTGATGATTGGCGGGCTCCGCCGGGGTGCCGGGAACGCCGAGGTTTTCGCGGAGTTTCGCGATTTCCCCGGGGGATTTCTTGCGCTGGGGCAGGAGACTCATGGGCTTTCGTGCTCAACGATCCGGATTTCATCCACTCCATCCGTCCCTTCGAGCGAGACCAATACATGATCGAGACGGCAGGTGTCCAGAGCGATGCCAACATAATCCGGCTGGATCGGCATTTCGCGGTGGCCGCGGTCGATCAGCACGGCAAGCTCGATCTTGCCGGGGCGGCCGTAGTCGGAGAGCGCGTCAAGCGCGGCGCGGATCGTGCGGCCGGTGAACAGCACGTCGTCCACCAGGATGATGTGCGCGCCCTCGACCTCAAAGGGAATGTCGCTTTCCTTGAGTGCGGGATTTTCGTGGAGATGCTCGAAATCGTCGCGGTAGAGCGAAATATCGAGCACGCCGAACGAGAGCTCGCGGTCGTCCTCGGACAGGAGGTTGAGGACACGCTCGGCAACTTCGTCACCGCGGCTGCGGATGCCGACCAGGGAGAGTGGTTTGCCAGCGGTTTTGCCGCGGATGGCGGCGGCGAGGCATTCCACTCCGGCGGCAATGTCCTGGGCGTTGAGCGTGCGTGGTTGCATGGGTGATTCAGTCGAAGTTGAGGATGCCGATGTCGCGCCTGCGTTGCAAGCCGGGGAAATCGATCAAATCCGCGGCGGCGTGGGCCTTGGCGACGGCTTGCTGGCGGGTGGCCGCGCCGGAAACCACGGCAAGCACGCGGCCGCCATTGGTTTCCCAGTCGCCCCCGGCATTTTTCCGCGTGCCGGCATGATAGACGCGGAAGCCGCCGGTGTTTTCCAGTCCGCGGATCACATCGCCAGAGCGTGAGGTTTCCGGATAACCGGCGGAGGCGAGGATGATGCAGACGCTCCAGCCATCGTCGAAGGAAATCAAATCGCCACGGAGTTCGCCATTCGCACCGGCAAGGCAAAAACCCGCGAGATCGCCATTCACCAGCGGCATCACCGCCTGGCACTCGGGATCGCCGAAGCGGCAGTTGTATTCGATCACCTGCGGGCCCTCCGGCGTGAGCATCAACCCGAAGTAGAGGAAGCCGCGGTAGGGCAGGCCTTCACGGCTCAGGCCGGCCACGGTGGGGACCACGATTTCCTCCTCGATGCGTGCGAGTGTTTCACCGGCAACGAGCTGCCGGCTGGCCACCGCGCCCATGCCGCCGGTGTTCGGGCCGAGGTCGCCGTCGAGCGCACGCTTGTAGTCGCGCGCCGGGGTGAAAATCAAATACTTGTCATCCACGATCGCCGCGAAAACCGAGACTTCCGGGCCGGTCAGGCATTGCTCTACAAGCACGCGCCCCGGACCAAAACGTCGCTGGGTGAAGACCTCGTCCAGAAAAGCCATGGCGGACGTTTCATCCGGGCAAACCGCGACGCCCTTGCCCGCGGCGAGACCGTCGAACTTGAGCACGGTCGGATATTCTCCGGCGATGGCGGAAAGCGCTTCCTCCAGCGACTCGGTGGCCGTGGCGCGCGCGGTGGGAATGCCGTTTCTAACAAGAAAACCCTTCGCAAACTCCTTGCTGGCCTCCAGTTGCGCGGACTCCTTGGGCGGCCCCCAGCAGGGAATGCCGTGCTTCACGCAGAGATTCGCCAGCCCCTCCCCTCTAACCAAATAACTCTCCTCACCCGCCACGCAGAGGTCGATGGCGTGGGTTTCCATCCACTTGATGAGCGACTCCAAGCCATCGGCCGCCACCGGTTTCGCAAGTTCGAAAATGGCATCGCTGCCAGGAAAGCAGAACAACTCGGGTTTGCCCGGCGATTCCGCCAACGCCCTCACCAGCGCGTGTTCGCGCCCGCCTTTGCCAACGACCAGTATTCTCATCCGCGGCGGTTCTCGCGGAATCCGAGCGCGGACTCAATGCAATTTCCAGTCTGCTCAGTCAGCCAGCGCCTTCTCGATGGCGGCGGCGATCACCGGGCTCGCGGGTTTTTCCTGCGGCTCGAAGCGTGCGATCGGCTTGCCGTCCTTGCCGATGAGAAACTTGCCGAAGTTCCATTTCACCTCACCGGGAAACGCGCCGTCCTTGCCGCTGAGCGCTGTGTAGAGCGGGTGTTGCTTCGGATGCCTGACATGGATTTTCTCCATCAGCGGAAAGCTCACCGAGAAGCGGGTTTTGCAGAATTGCACGATCTCATCGGCGGTGCCCGGCTCCTGATCGCCGAAGTCGTTGCAGGGAAAACCGATCACCGTGAAACCCTTCTCCGCATATCTTTTCTGCAAGGCCTCCAGCCCCTCATACTGCGGCGTGAGCCCACACTTGGAGGCGGTGTTCACCACCAGCACCACCTTGCCCTTGTAAGCGGCGAGCGAGGTGGCCTCACCGTTGATGGTGTTGAACGGGATTGCGGAAAGTTCAGCCGCATGGACAGAAACCTGCGCGGCGATGGCAAACAGTACGGCAGGGAGTTTCATCTGATGGAAGCTACCGCGCAGCGCGATGGGCGCAAGGGGGAACACCCGCAAACATCCGACCGTAGGCTCGTTCGCGAGAACGAGGGGGGGGGAGATTGCCGGCAGGCAGGAAGCGCGCGGTCTTGCGACCACACCTGCGATTTGGCGGTGCGCGCACGGATGCTTTAAAGCGAGTGGGATTTAATAGGACGGGCCCTGGTCACGGACATTCGGGATAGTCGAGGGTGATGACATGGATTTGTGGTAGGGACGAATAAAAACCCTCAGGCTAGGTGGACTCGGGCAATATGGAAATCCGTGTCGCCGGGCTTATCCGGCGGCGGGCACCTTGAGCACGCCGACGTAGGGCAGATTCCGGTATTTCCCCTGATAATCCAGGCCGTAGCCGACCACAAACTCATCGCCGATTTCGAATCCCACGTAGTCCGCGCTCACTTCCTCCGCACGCGGCTTGTCCTTGGCTAACAGCACCGCGGTGTGCACCGCCACCGCGCCCTCTTCGGTCAGGCGCTCCATCACCGCATGCAGGGTCCGGCCGGTGTCCAGAATATCATCCAATAGCAGCACATGGCGGCCCTTCACTTCCGGAAAATGCCGGTCGAGAAAATCGACCTTGCCGGAACTTTCCAGACCGCCGTGATAACTCGCAACATTCAGGCACTCGATTTCCAAAACGCGAGGCACCCGCCGCAGCAGGTCCGCCGCGAAAACCAGCGCGCCCTTGAGCAGGATGATCACTACCAGCGTCCCGCCCGGAAAGTCCCGCTCAATCTCGAGCGCCATTGCATCGAGACGCTTCTCGATCACCGCTTCGTCAATCAATACCCGCTCTATGTCGTTGCGCATGGCAGCGGCTTACCGGCTTCACCAGCCCGCGCCAAGCGCCAATCCGTGACCCCGACGCGAAACGGGCGCGGACTTTTACCAGTCCGCGCCCGTGATTGCACATTTCCCCCCAAAGATTCCGCTTGGCTTTTGCCGGCTTGGCATCGACTTCCCCCCGGAGTTCGACGGCGCTGCGGCAGAGTTGCGCGGAATTGAGAATATGTCGGAAAGGTTTTCAATCGGCCGTGGCCTGCTGTCGCCTTTCGTTGGAGATAAATTGCCCTTTAATTTCCGCTTTTGGAAGCAATTCAGGCCCTCGATTTCGGCCAAGTGGTCTCATTTCCGGTCATTGAGACACACTTCAGATAGTTTGGAGCAAAACCTTCGAATCGCTTCCAGCCGATGCGTCCGGCTATTGCGCAACGCCGGCAGTTGATCCCGTTTGCCTCATGCTCAGGGTTTCAGACCCACGCGATAGAGCGCGTGCCTTGCGGGCGGCGATGGATCGATGAAGGTGGCGGTTCCGGCTGTCCCAGGAACGCTTGCGATCGTCTCCCAGACGAGTTGCGAATCGCCGGTGCTGCGCTGAATGGTGAAACTCAGGCCGCTGGCACTTGGCCAACGCAAGGTGACGCCTGCCAGGGTGGCTGAGAAGCGCGAGCTACCATCGGCCGGATCGAGGCCCAGGCGGAGCTCGGTGGCGTCGGCGGTGCCGTCGCCATCGCTGTCGCCTGCGGGAACAACGACTGCGGATTCGTAATAAGGCCTCAACACATCGTCCCAGAGCGGGCGCACGTAGGCAGTGCCGTGACCCGCCAGATAGGTTGAATCCACCAACCCGCGGTTGACACCTTTCGAATAGTCGATGTATCCCTTGCCAAGTTTGTAAAAAAGATCCTCGTTGCCGACCTTCATTCGTGCGAAGGCGGCATTGGCCGCCGCGCTGCCTTTCGACCAATAGCCGCCGATGATCATCACCAGTTCGTTCGTCTGGTGCGGCCGATATCCGTCGTATGCGTAGAGCAGCGAACTGCGCGGGCCGTTGCCATCCGAGCTGTCGAATTCCTTCAACATGCCAAGCGCGTCCCGGTTCGGCAGGGTTGCGGCACCTGAGGCGATCTTGCCCGCGCCACCGATGCCGGCCCCGTCGTTGAGTCCGGCGTTCACGGATTTCCCGTAAGTGTCGTTGACGAGCGAAACATAGAGCCCTGTGAAGTCGGCAAGAGTGGAAGCGTAGAATTTGTAGTTTTTCACCGCGTTCTGGATGTCAGAGCCGCTTGGCGCGGAGGACGACGGGTTGGCGGACTTGAAGTTGA
Organism: Akkermansiaceae bacterium; assembly: GCA_041753485.1. GTDB lineage: Bacteria > Verrucomicrobiota > Verrucomicrobiia > Verrucomicrobiales > Akkermansiaceae > Luteolibacter. The sequence goes on along the minus strand of JBGSUP010000096.1, from coordinate 8,641 downwards.
AGGTCTGGTATGTGTTCGGCATCCCCGCCGCGGCGAGTTGGGCCACGAATGCCGCGTGATTGTAGTTGTCGAGGATTGCGCCGGCCGCCGCAGGTCCGCCGAAATAGACCATGCCAACAAGCACGCCGCCGAGCATTCCCTCGCGGTAGTTCGGATTCCAATCGCGGCCCAGATTGAAATCCGCGTCGAGCGTGCGCTGGGACGAGAGGTAGGGATTGTTGTTGCTGGTCGTGAACGCGGAGGCAACAAAGGTGGCCTTCATGATCAGGTCGGTTTTCGACTTTTCCGCCGTGGTGAGCTGGTTCCAGATGCGCGGCGTGTTTTTCGCGATCGCGAACATGCCGGTCACGTGGAGTTCGTGCTGCGCGGGGTAGCCACCGTTGGCGCACGGTTCGTTGCCAGCCGTCAGAGTGTGGCGGATCTGCGCCAGGAGCCGGGCGTCCGCGGTGGCATTTCCGGCATGGCTGGCCACCGCGAGAGTGATGGATGCGCCGCCAAACCACGCGCCGTTGGTGTAGGCACCGCCGTTATACCAGGAACCGTAGCTGATCAAGGGGCATGCAATCGCGGCATTGACCGCAGCCTGCGAAGGGCTGTTCAACGGTGCCGCGAGAACAATGCTCAACTGAGCCGAAACACATAAAATGAGGTTGGGAACAATTTTGGATGGATGGGGAATCCGACAAGTCATGAAACAATGGCGATAATTTCTCGAAACCACATTTTAGCAGTGATGACCGGTCGTTTCAAGCAAAGTTAGGCCAACGGTTGGTGTGCGCACTGCGCCCGGCCAAGAGTCAAGCTCCAGCGGCGCTCGCCATGCCGCGGGAGGGATGTCCTGTGATTCCGGCCACGCTAGGTCCGGATTTTCAGCCATGCAGCAAAAACTCCATGGAAGGAAACGCCCGGCCGTTCAAGCGCGGCTCGAAGCCGTGGCGGCCTGCGTGATAGACGCGTGTGGTGACGGGTTTGAGCGAGTGACGACCGGTGATTTCCCACTGCTCGCCGGGCTCGAGTTTGCGAGTGCGGCCTTTGAAAACCTTCGGGCTGAGCGTGCCGTTGGCTTTGAGGTGGAGAATGGCATAATCGAACATCACCTTGATCGCACGGCGCGAGTTGTTGCGGACGACGAGGCGGTATCCGAGGTGGCCGCCGAGTTTCACCGAGTGTGGAGCGAGCGTCGAGACTGCAAGTTCGAGGGACTTGGCCGAGCCGTAGCCGTGAAGCCTCAATGCGCCGGGATGACCGGCCTTCAAAAGCGTCCGGCACGCGTGGCGGGCGAGTTTTCCCAAGCGTGAGTCGTCCGGGTTTTCCCTCATCCAACGGGCAAGCGTCTCGATTACGAGCGTCGGGTGTTGTTTGCTGAAATCATTGAGATGATTCGAGACCGAAAGCCGGACGTAGTCGCTTGAATCGCGGTGGAGCTTTTCCAACAATCCGAGCGTTGGATGCGGCGGCTCCAGCAGTTGCGGGAGATTACCGCCCCACGGCAGAAGAGGCCGGCTGCCCTCAGAAACGAGGCGGCGGACGTGTTCGTCGGGGTGTTTGCACCAGGCGTGCAGTTGTTGCAGCATGCGCTCCGGGTGCTGCCGCAAAAACGGCCGGATCGCGAACTCCGCGGTGAAACGATTCGTCATTTCCGCCAGCGCGGCCATCGATTCGGGAAAATGCTCCAATCCCCGGCGGGCGACGATTTCCGTGAGTGGCCAGACGGGGAATCCGCGTATGCCGCGCGTGTCCGCCTCATGGGTGGCGAGGGCTTTCACGAGGATGGAGAACATCTCCGGCGGATGCGCGGGCAGCCCTGCCTCGATGCGGTCGGCAATCAAATGCACGCGTTGTTTCAACTCCAACAACACCAGCTCCGCCTCCAGGCCCTTGCTGAATCGCGGCAGCGAAAACGCCGGATGCGCGTGCTTCAAAGCCTCCGCGATCCGGCGGGCCTTGGGATAGGAAAACTCGTTCTTGAAGGGCTCCATATCGGGCCATCACCAGTTTCTTCCTCGCTTCGGCTCCAGCAGGATCTCTCAAGGCCCGACAGCTGTGCTTATTTCTTCAACTTGAAACCGCGGGCGGATGGCTTATCCGCAGAGGGGAAATCCGGCGGGATTTCCTGGGTGACTTTCCCGGTGGCCGCCCATTCGGAGCCACGCAGGAAGGTGACGATGAAGCCCACTCCTTCGAAAGCGTCGGTGTCGTGACCCAAGGTGGTGTGGAACACCCGCCCTTTGCCATAGCTGAGCACCATCAACATCGGTTCGTTGCGTCCCGCCTTCTTGAGCTCGGGTGTGTCAGCGGCGGTGGCGAGGATCGTCATGTTCTCGGCAGGACCGCGCAGGAGGGAATAGCATTCGTCTTTGCTGTGCATCCAGAAATCGGGCAAGCCCCTGGTGATCGGGTGGGTTTTGTCGCGCATGGTGATCACGAACTCGTTCTGCGGACCATGGACACCGCAGCGGCCCGGACTCTTGTCGCGAATGACGTTCCCGTCCGCATCGTAGTAAACGTAGGGACCGGACTTCACATCGCGACCGCCCCAACCGCCGAGTCCGATCATTTGATTGAACTCCGGCCATTTCGCCCAACTGTTGTTCGCCGCGTGCACCACCACCAGCCCGCCGCCATTCTTCATGTAGTCTTCGAAACTTTTGCGGGTTTGCTCGGGCCAGTCCGCCGCGCCATGGCCGAAGTTGCTGACCACGATGCTGTATTTGGAAAAATCAGGGGAAAAATCCGGGTCCGGCACGGGGTTCTCGGTTCCTTCCGCCTCGGCCGCACCGGCAAGCGGCAGCCAGTTTTTTTCGCGGTTGAAATTGGAGATAAACCGGGTGCGCGCGACCTCGACGTCAAACAGACCGCTGCTTTCAAGGTATTGTTTCATCATCACCGTGGACTTCGGCCACACCGCGTGGTTGTTCTGCCCGTCAACGATGAGCGCCTTGAGTTTTTCCGCAGCGGCGGCTGGCAGAGCGAGAATCATCAAGGCCGCGAGGATGGCGGAGACCGGTTTCATGCCATCATCTTACGATCCCGAAGCCCAAGTTCGATCAAAAAATCCGCCTTTTCCCGGCACGTCCGGTGGCAGCACTCCAGAAGATCCGCGGATCAGGCGAGGTTTGGTTCCCAGCCCTTGCGATAAGTGCGCTTGAGCATGGCTTTGACCTCGGGCAGGCCGCGGGCCTCCATGTTTTTCATGTCCCAGTCGATCTTCTTGCCCAGCCGGACGGCGAGGTTGCCGGCGAGCACCATTTCGGTGAGTGGTCCGGCGTGATCGACGAAATTGGAGACGGGCTTGGGCCCTTCCCCGCGCACGGCGCGGCAGAGTTCCTGGGTGGGACCACCCTTGACGCGGTCATAGACCGGTTTGATGGAACGGGTTTTCTCGCGCAACGCCTCCGGAAAAACCACCGGGGCGCTGCGGCAATAGGCGTCGTTGACGAAGATGGTCCCTTCCGTGCCGACGAAGACCTGGCCGAAGTCCCCGTTGAGTTGGAGATCCGCAGGAATTCCCGGCGGGCGGACGAAGTCCCCGTCATTGTTCGGATCGTTCACGCCATCCTGCCAGATGACCTTCACCGCCGCACGCCTGCCCTTGGCCGGAAACTGATAGACGACGGTCGAGCGCTTGGGCGCAATCGTGTCGTCGAACTCGGAGACCTTGCTGGACTCGACGACGAAGTCGCCACCGAGGTCGAGCGCGTAAAAGGCGGAATTGAAGCTGTGACAACCGATGTCGCCCAGGGCACCGCAGCCGTAATCCCAGAACCCGCGCCATGCGAACGGGTGGATTTTCGCACTATACGGGCGATCCGTGGCGCAAGTGCCCTGCCAGACGTCCCAGTTGATATGGTCGGGCACCGTCTCGGCGGGAAACGTGAGCCCCGGTCCCTGCGGCCAGATCGGACGGTTGGTCCAGTAGTAAACCTCTGTGACATCGCCGATGAGACCGGACTCGATCCACTCGCGCAGGATGCGGGTGCCGGCCATGGTCGCGCCCTGGTTGCCCATGACGGTGAGCACGCCTTTCTTTGCGGCGAATTCGGCCAGCGCGCGTGCCTCCCAAAGTGTGTTGCAAAGCGGCTTCTGCACCATCACCGGCTTGCCACGGCGGATGGCTTCCACAGCGATCGGGAAATGCATGTGATCCGGCGTGGAGACGGTGACCACGTCGATCTGATCGCCAACCTCGGCGAACATTTCACGGTAGTCGGAGAAGAATTTCGCTTCAGGATGCTTTTCCATGACACCCGTGGCGCGGCTCTTGTCGATATCGCAGAGGAAGGCGATGCGGTTGCCGGGGGCGATTTCCGAGATATCGCTGGCGCCCTTGCCGCCACAGCCGACGGCCGCCACGTTGAGTTGTTTCAGCGCTTTTTCCTGGCCGAGCAGGAGATTCGGCGCGAGCGCGGATCCTGCCAGAGCGGCGGCAGATTGAATGAAACGGCGGCGGTTTTGGAACTGCATGATGTCGCGAGATAAATTCAGACCGGGCGGCTTGCCAACCCCAAACTTGGGTTCTACCCAGAGCCATACGGGGCTTGCGCCGCGCCTTATTCAGCATTTTCCCGCAATCGTTCGCCGCCCAACCGGGCGGCGAACCGGCCGCAAGCCAAGCAAGTCGGCCTCCACCAGCGGTCGATGCGTGCGTTGCACCGTGGCGCTCGAAATGGGAGAACCGAACCGGTTTCAGTCTCGCTCCACTCCCCACGCCTTATTGGGAAGAGGGCCAAGATCGAGTTCGAGGGCACCTCCTTCGACAAGAGCCTCGTGCGGCAGTCGATACGAATTCCACGGCCTGTCGTTGAGGCGGGCGCTCTGGATGTAGCAGTTTTCCGGACTGTTGTTCTTTGTGGTGATGACGAAGGCCTTGCCAGCATGGTAGGCGGGATTCAGCTGAATCGTCACCTTGTCGAACAACGGGGCGGTGATATCGAATTTCGGCTTCATCGATGCGCCACCATCCATGTCAAACAGGCCGATGGCCATCAGCGCGCTCAGCGCTCCCAACTGTCCCTGGTCTTCATCACCATTGTATCCGCCGTAGGGACTAATGTCGGAAAACGTGGTGGAATGCACCTTGCGCACCCAGTATTGCGAACGCCACGGTTTGCCAATGTGGGAAAACACGTGCGCCATGCCGGTGGATGGCTGGTTTTCATAATCCACCCAGGCGACGGCATGGTTGCCATGGTCCGCGATGAATCGCATGGGTTCGGCCTTTTTGAAATTGCTCTCAAGCCGTTCCGCCATCGCGTCAACGCCTCCGAAGAGTGTGGCCAGTTGCGGGAGATCGTGTGGAACGAAGAACGAGTAGATGGCGGAGGTGGATTCCACAAAACCCTTGGCGGCGAATCCGGCGGCCACCGGTTCGAAGGGCTCATACCAAGATCCATCCAGCCGTCGCGGCCGCATCCAGCCGACTTGTTGGTCCCAGATGTTCCGATAGTTCAACGCGCGCTTTTCGAAGCGGGCCGCCTCACCGGTCTTGCCAAGCGATTCGGCGAACTGGGCGAGGCACCAGTCCTGATAGGCATACTCCAGGGTCATCGCCGCGCCCTGACGGTGCATCCCCTCGGTCTCCGGGATGTCTTCCGGCACGTAACCCCTCTCCGCATAATAACTCATGCCGCCGCCGTCGGCGTTTTTCCGGTGTTCGTATCCGGCATGATCCCGGAGGCCGCCGGGAAACGCATTCTTGCGCAGGCCGTCGTAAGCCGCCCCGGCATCCCAATTCCGGATGCCCTTGTGCCAAGCCGCCGCGAAAAAAGCCGCCGCGGGATCGCCGATCATCACATAGGTGTAATTCCCGCCAGCCGGCCCGCGGGGAATCAGTCCGCCGTTTCGATACATGTTCACCATGGTTTCGGCGAAGCCGTCCATCACCTCCGGCCACGCGAGCGGCCACAGGACGTTGATCGACCATTGCGCGCCCCACAGCGCGTCGAAGTTGTAATGCGGCAGCCTGCCTTGGCGGACGACGGTCGCCGGACCGGTGTTGTCGGGGTAGCGTCCGTCCGCATCGCTGATGATCCGCCGGCCTAACAACGCGTGCCAGAGGTCGGTGTAAAACTTGGTCTTCAGGGCATCGTTCGCGCCTTCAACCTTGATTCTTCCCAGCCAGGCATTCCAGTCGTCGGAGGATTCCGTGCAAATGCGGTCGAAATCCCAATGCGGAAGTTCGCTGGCGAGGTTGGCACGCGCTCCCCCCGGCCCGGTGTAGGAAATGGCGACCTTCATCAGCACCGGTGCCCTGACCACGCCGAAATCCACCACAACCTTGCCCAGATTCCAGTCGCCAATGATTTCGAATGGCGACTGGAATTCCGCGATGAAATACACCTTGAACGGTTTCGGCCGCCGCATCGTGGGACTCATCGTAAATGTGCCTTCCACCGCCTTCTTGTCGGCGGTGGCTTTCGCCTCGATGTCGAGCATCGTGCACTCCATGAGCGGCTTGGCAAGGTCGAGCACGACGCGGGCGCTTGCGCTTTGTGGATAAGTGTAACGGTGCAAGCCGACCCGCGTGGTGGACGTGAGTTCCGCGGTGATTTCATGGGATTGAAGAAGCAACTTGTGATAGCCCGGGCGGACGATTTCATCGTGGTGGGAGAATTTCGAAGCATAGTTTTCCAGATCGCCTTTTCCGGTGACGGGCATCACCGCAAGGCCGGCCAGTTGCCAGCCATGGATGTGGCTGAAACACTCGATGGTGTCGTCGTTGTAGCGATAGCCCGCATTCCAATCACCCTCGGTTTGGGTGTCCGGGCTCAGGTTCACCATGCCGAAAGGACGGCAAGCGGAGTTAAAATGGAACCAGCGCGGCTTGACGGTGTCGATGTGCGGATTCACCCACTCCACCGGTTTTTTGTCTGCCGATGCAGGGATGGCGAGGGTTGCCAGCAGAATGACGGAGACGATTGCGGATACCGTATTCATGGGAATGAACGAGCGACTGAGTTAGCTCGCGGAAGGTTGTGGCCATGGTGAAGTGCTCCGGACCGCGCGGCGGCATGGATGGTTCCCAGGGTTCGTCTTACGGCTGATGCCGCACGAAAGCTTTCATGGTGGCGCAGCGGTGTCCGGTGGACGGACCGTGGGGGCGGATGGTGTAAGGGCCCACGGATGCGGGAACAATGAAAGTCTCGGCGTAGTGGACCACAAACGGTGCGAAGGCTCCTCCCGGGCTCTCCACCACGGCTTCGTCTCCCTCGACCAGGTTGAGCATGTTGACTCCGCCGCCGGTGTGGTGCGGAACGGTTCCAGTGAACCAATGGCGGCGGGTTTCGATGAATTCTCGCGCGTGCAGCCCGGTGCGCTCCTCGGTCCAGCCATTGCCCGAGCCGACCGGCTCCACGCGGTTGATCAGCTCGCGGTGGGTCCATTCGGTATCGCGGTCGAATTGCAGCACCTCCCTGCCATGGCCGATGTGGATGGGACGCGGTTTGCCGTCGAGGCCCAGCCGGGCCCAGTCCCACAGCTTGAAGGTGAAAATGTAGGGTGTGGCGGAGATTTCCAGCACCATGCTGTCCGAACCGGAGCAATGGATCGTGCCGGCCGGGATGAGGAAATGGTCATGCTTGCGGGCGGGCCAGCAATTGACATGTTTTCCGGCGGGAAACGGCCGCGCCGGATCAATCTGGGCGCTTTCCAGGTCGCGGAGGAACCCGGCTGGGTCCACGCCCGTCTGGAAGCCGAGATACACGCAGGCGTCCGGCCCCGCCTCCAATATGTAATAACTCTCGTCCTGGGTGTAGTGCATGCCGAAATGCCGCTGGATGTATTCAGTTAGCGGGTGGACTTGCAGCGAGAGGTTGCCGCCGCCCATGGTGTCGAGAAAATCGAAACGAATGGGAAACTCGGTGCCGAAGCGCGCTTGGACGGGATCACCTAACAACTCGACCGGGCGGGTGAAAACCAGATCCAGCGCGGGAAGCTCGAAATCCTTCACCGCGCCAAAACCGAGGCGCAGGCTGTTTTCCTCCGGCACGCCGTCGAAGCACCAACCGTAGTTCGCCGCTGCCGGATCGAGACCACAAACCTCCTTCATCCACTGGCCGCCCCACGGCGCCGGATCGAAAAACGGCACCACGCGGAACGGACGCCGTGCGGCAATGTCCAGCCCCGCGCGAACCGCCGCGCCTGTCGCCAGTTTCGGCCGCTCCGGGGTGTTGGTATCGAGAAAAAAGTCGCAGGTTTTGAGCAGCTGCTTCTTGTGTTCGTCGGCCACGCGCCAATCGACGAAGAACCCGCGCTTGTATTGCAGGTTGGCGGGTTCATGGCGCTTGTCGGCACCGAGGTTCGGGGTTTCGTCGCGCCGGAACCGGAGCTGGGCTTCCCAGCGGGCGAGATCGGCGTAAACCAGCACATCCGGCTGCGGCGCTGCGAGCGTGGCACCCACACCCACCACCAAGCTCAAGCCGCTGGCGGCACCGATGGATGCACGGAGTTTTCCCAGCGCGGCATCATCGAAAAACCGGTCCAACCGCAGCGGGCTGAGGAATCCGAAGACCGGATCATCCCCGCCCAGGAACGGAGCCACCAGCGCGTCGATTTCAGCCGGCGGGCGCAGGGCGTCTCCCGCAAACACCGCCGCGGCGGGCCGCAGTCTGGCGGCGAGCTCCGCCAGGATGTCGCGCTCATG
>JBGSUP010000095.1:0-7958 GCA_041753485.1 Akkermansiaceae bacterium | reverse complement strand
GGCTTCGGCAGCAACAACCAGTCCTCCGGTCTCAGCGGCTCCAGCGGCTTCGGCGGTTCCTCCGGCCGCTCGGGCGGTGTGGGTGGTGGCAGCTCGCTCGGCGACCCATCCGTCAGTTCCGCCCCCGAATCCCTGCTTGTCGGCCGCACCCTGCTTGTCGCCGACAACATCACCAATTCCGTCGTCGCCCAAGGCCCGCCCTCCGCGCTGGAAATCATCGAACGCCTGCTCGACCAGATCGACGTCAAACCCGATCAGGTCATGATCTCCACCGTCATCGGCCAACTCACGCTCAACGACTCTCTGGACACCGGCGTCAGCTATCTCGTCAATAGCAAGGACTTTGGCATCGGGGGCGGCGGTACCGGCATCCCCATTGTCCCCATCGTGGATGACATTGTGGATCGCACACCGACTCTCGATCGCGGCGCCATCGCCGGCGCGGGGCTCCGCGGCTTGGTGACCACCGGTGACCTTTCCGTTTTCCTCCGGGCTTTGCAGTCGAAGACGGATTTCACCGTGCTCTCACGACCGAGCATTTTCACCTCCAACAACCAAAAAGGCGTGATTTCAAGCGGCGAGCGCATCGCCATCCCCACCGAGGGCGGCACCAATACCGGCTCCTTCAGCAGCGGCACCCGCATCGAATATCAGGATGTGGTGCTCAAACTCGAGGTCATCCCGCTGGTCAATTCCAACAACGAAATCACTATGCAGATCGCCCTGCTCAATGACGAGCAGAGTGGCACTCAAGTCATTGAAGGAGCGGGCACCAATGGCGGTGCGCTCACCGTGCCGCGCATCACCACGCGTGAAATCCTCACCACCGCCACCGTGCCCAACAACAACACCATCGTCCTCGGAGGCCTCATCGTCGGCAGGAATGGCAAGGACAAGAGCGGCATTCCCATCCTCAGCGATATTCCTTATCTTGGCCGCTTGTTCTCAAGCAACACCGATACCAAGGACCGCTCCGAATTGATGGTCTTCATCCAGCCCTCCATCGTCAACAACGACCGTGCGCTCGACGACGTCCAGGCCGATATGGACGCCCGCTATAAGGTCTCGGGTGACGCCCGTACCTTCGCGGACGGCCCCGGCGTGCTGCCGCCCGTGGATGAAATTCCGCGCGTCGAGGACAAAGGCAGCAGCACCCGGAGCCGCGCCTACCCGGCACCACCCGCCACCACCGACTTCACGGTCAAACCTTCGATCCGCCCGACCCACCGCCGCTGATCCGGAAAAATCCGGCGAAGATTGAACAACACCCGCTGCAGGGTGTCCAAATAAATGAAGACCGGGCGCAAGTTCGTGTTTTCATGTAAGGGTGAACAGCAGTTGTCAGCCTCATAACCCAAGCGGATTAATCCGCCGGTGTGTGTGAAGTTGTTCAGCTTGGCCGCCGGGGTGGGTGCCCCGGCGGCCTCTTTTTTGCCCGTTTACAGCGGCCTTGCATAGGTGCTGCAACGGTTGTGCCAGCCCTCTTCCCAGCGTTTTTCCCCCCGGTCGGGCGGTGAATTGGCGATCCGGCGCGAAAGCACCCGCTTGGCGGCCGCCGCAAACTCCGCCGCCGCTTGTGGCCCCGCCGGCACGTCCCTCATTTCTCCCAGCACTTGCAGCAATCCCCAGCCGCGCCCTTGGTAGCGCTCCGAAACCTGCGTGCCATCACCTTTGAAATTCACATAGTCGATCAGGGCATAAGTCCCTTGCGGCGTGGTCCTGACTTTCCGGTAATTCGCCTCGATCCGCGCTTTTTCGCTGCCCGGCGCGGCCGCGAGAATCTTCGGCAGCGCCGCTCGCGAACGCGCGATGATGAAATCCGTTTGCAAAGCCACGTTCGCCGCCAGCCATTTGCGCAACGCCGCGAGACGCGGGCCCTTGAAATCCCGCTGGAACTCCGCCTTACTGCGCCACGGGCTGTGGCGTTCCAGTGCCACCGCCGGCGGCTGCGCCCCTTGTTTTTTCGCATACGCGGCAAACTGCGGCCAACTCTCCTCAAAGCGCCCTTTGAAGCCCGCCGGATACCAGATGAAGTGGCCGATGCCCATCGATGGAAACTCCTCGCCTGCGTTCCAAGTCGTGAGCCCGTCCACGCTGCCAGCACATTCGTTCTGCCAGATCTTCCGGCCGATCGCTGCTTTTTGCGCCGCGCTTAAGGACTCCGCTTGAGCTGCCACTGGCGCACTGATGGCCGCGAAAACGAACATTCCCATACCCAAAAGACAGGCGGCTTGCATGGCGGAAGGCTAGGGATATCATGGCCGTCGCCGCAACAACGATCGCCTATGTCCCGCATCCCCTGGCAGCAAATCCTCTCCTTCACCCCCGCCGACGGGGTGAAACTCCTCATCAGCGCGGCGATCATCGTGCTCGTCAACAAGGTCCAGCTTTTCAACGACCGGCTCTCCGCGCTGCTCATCGCGCTGCCGCTCACCTCGCTGGTGGCAATGATCTGGATGCACCAGGGCGGCCAGTCACCACAGCGGCTGGCCAACCATGCGGAGGGCACCTTCTGGTTCGTGCTGCCCACCCTGCCGATGTTCCTCATTCTGCCGTGGATGCTCCGCCATGGCTGGGGTTTCTGGGCGGCGCTTGCCGTCAACTGCCTGCTCACCGTCGGGTTTTTCTGGCTCACGGTTTTCGTGCTGCGGCGCTTCGGCATCGACTTGATGCCGAAGTGATTGCCGACCCTCAATCCGGTATTTTTCATCTCGTTTCCAGATAAGGCTTGTCAGAAACCCGGATCTCTGTTTTGACAACCGGCCCGGCAGCCATTCCGGGTCCACTCCTGCAATCCATCTGTTTTGAGCGAAAAACTCCCGTCCCAGCTTCCCGCAAACGTCATCCCGTTCGAGGAAGCGAAGCCGGTTTCGCGATTTCCCGGTTCCACTATGAAAAGCGATCTCCTCGACAAGGCCTCTGAAATCGTCACCGACCCGCTCGTATTGGTCAATCTGGTCTCCCAGCGGGTCCGCCAGTTGAACAGCGGCCGTTCGCCCCTCATCCCCACCCGCCCCAGCATGGGCGTGGCGGACATCGCCCTGACCGAGATCATCGAGGGCAAAATCAAGTTGGTCGTGAAGGCGGAGGCTTGAAACAGCCGCCGCCGGATTGCCAAGCGTCGCCATGAGCGCGGAAATCGCCACTAACCGGAAAGCCGGCCGCGATTTTCACATCCTCGACAAGGTCGAGGCCGGAATCGAACTCAAGGGCACCGAGGTGAAATCCATCCGGGCCGGCAAGATCAATGTCTCGGACGCCTTCGCCCGGGTGGAGAATAACCAGGTGTTCCTCTACGGCTGTGACATCCAGCCATGGCAGACCGCCGGCGAATGGTTCCAGCACGTTTCCAAGCGCCCGCGCCGGCTGCTGCTCCACAAACGCGAGATCCTCAAACTCGCCTCCGCCACCGCCATCAAGGGCTGCACCCTGCCGCTGCTGCGCATCTATTGGAAAAACCGCCGCGTCAAAGTGGAAATCGGCGTCGGTAAGGGCAAAACCCACTCCGACCAACGCCAGGACCTTAAAAAACAGGTCGAACTCCGCGAAGCCCAGCGCGAAATGGCACGCTTCAATCAGCGCTGAAGCCCGCCCAAGTCCAACCACTAAACCCAATCCCATACAAATCCTGCGTGCGGCCGCACGCAGGATCTGTAATTTTAGACCCTGCGGAAGGAGAATCGGAACGAGAATTCATGCCACAGCTGCCAGCTCAGGTTGTTTCAAGACAGTTTGCGGGTGGAATCTTCAGGTCATCCCATCCCGTGTCCTGGCTGATCATGGTCAGTTTGGTTAAATGCCGCTGCTGGATGTCAGATGGGTTTGGCGGCTGGCAACCGCAACGCCGGTCAGAAATCCGCGAACAGATCCATCTGCGGCGCTGTGGGTTTGGGAAACTCGTCTTGCACGGTGTTTTTCGCCTTGGGTCCCTGTTTCTTCTGCTCGGGTTTTACCGAATGGAGTTCGAGGTGGGAGAGGATCGACTTGGCTCTCTCGACGACGGGTTTCGGCAATCCGGCGAGGCGGGCGACCTGGATGCCGTAGGACTTGTCGGCGGCACCGGGGAGGATCTTGTGGAGGAAGATGATCTCCTCGTTCCATTCCCTAACAGCCACGTTGTAGTTAGCGACGGCCTGCTTGGTGTTCGCGAGGTCGGTGAGTTCGTGATAGTGCGTGGCGAAAAGCGTGCGGCAGCCGATGGTGTCGTGCAGGTGTTCGGCGACGGCCCAGGCGATGGAGAGTCCGTCGAAGGTGGCGGTGCCGCGGCCGATCTCGTCGAGGATGACGAGCGAGCGGTCGGTGGCGTGGTTGAGGATGAGGGCGGTCTCGCTCATCTCGACCATGAAGGTGGATTGGCCGCGCGAGAGATCGTCACTGGCACCGACGCGGCAGAAGATGCGGTCCACAAGACCCAGCGTCGCGGAATCCGCAGGGACATAGGCGCCGATCTGGGCGATTACGGCGATGAGGGCGATCTGGCGGATGTAGGTGGATTTGCCCGCCATGTTCGGGCCTGTTAGAATCTGGAGGCGGGCGGTTTCCGGATCGAGCTCGGTGTCGTTGGGGACGAACTTGGTGTCGGTGAGGGTTTGTTCGAGAACGGGATGGCGGCCGTTGGTGACGAAGAAACCGTTTCCCTGATTGAGCACGGGACGGCAGTGGCGGTGGAGCTGGGCGACTTCAGCGAGGGCGCAAAGCACATCGATTTCCGCGACGGCGGCGGCGGTTTCTTGCAGGCGCGGAAGGTGGGTGATGACCTGGGCGCGGAGGTCGGCGAAGAGTTCGGCTTCGAGTTTTTTGGAACGCTCCTCGGCACCAAGCACCTTGTTTTCCATCTCCTTAAGCGCCGGGGTGATGTAGCGCTCGGCGTTGGACATGGTTTGCTTGCGCGTGTAGTCGTCCGGAACTTTGGCGAGGTGGCTGGTGGTGATCTCGATGAAGTAACCGAAGACGTTGTTGAACTTGATCTTGAGCGAATCGATGCCGGTGCGTTTGCGTTCATCCTCCTGCAGGCGGGCGATCCAGTCCTTGCCGCCGCGTGCGGCGTCGCGGAGTTCGTCGAGTTCCGGCGACCAGCCGTCGCGGATGATGCCGCCGTCGCGCAGATTGGACGGAGGTTCGTCGGCGAGGGCGCTTGATAAGAGGGTGGTCAGGTCGGAGAAGTCGTGGAGAGAAGTGATCAGTGAGCAGTGAGCAGTGAGCAGTGAGGAGAGGTCTTCCTTGAGGGTGGGGATGTGGGAGAGGGAGATGGCGAGCGATTGGAGGTCGCGGGCGTTGCCGGAGTTTTGGGAGAGGCGGGAGGTGGTGCGCTCGATGTCGCGGATGCCCTTGAGCGACTCACGGCACTTGGAGAGCAGGAAGGGCTCGGCGAGGAATGCGGCGATGATTTCCTGGCGGGCGGTGAGGGTTGTTAGATCGCGCAGCGGGTGGAGGATCCAGTCGCGCAGCAGGCGCGCGCCCATCGGCGTGGCGGTGCGGTCGAGCACGCCTAACAAGGTGTGCTGCTTGCCGGAGCGGGATTCGACGAGGTCGAGATTGCGCTGGGATGCGGCGTCGATGAGCACGAAGTCGGAATTTTCCCGGACGCGCGGCGGGCGGAGATGCCCGCAGGGGCGGTGCAGCGCGTGGATGAGGTAATGCAGCACGGCACCGGCGGCGCCGCTGGCGGCATGCAGGCTGGCGCAGCCGAAGCCATCGAGCGAGTGGACGATGAAGTGATCCTTGAGCAACTGCGTGGCGTGTTCGGGCAGGAAGGCGTAGCCGTCGTAGGCCATGCAGTTGGTGATCGCACCGAACTCTGCGGTCTGGTGGTCCGGGATCAGCAACTCCGATGGCGCGATGCGCGAAATTTCATCGGTGAGCTGGCCGATGTCTGCGAACTCGGCGATGGTGAACTCACCGGTGGTGTGATCGACGCAGGCGAGGCCGATGGATTTGTTATGGCGGAAGACCGCGGCCAGATAGTTCGGCCGCTGGTCGTCGAGCAGCGTGAGATCGTCGATGGAGCCGGGGGATAGGATGCGGGAAATCTCGCGTTCGACGAGTTTGCCGGGTTTGGGATCGGAGGTCTGCTCGGCGATGGCGACACGCTTGTTTGCCTTGAGCAGGCGGGCGATGTAGCCCTGCGCGGCGTGGTAGGGAACGCCGCACATCGGTGTGCCGCCGCGTTTGGTGAGGGCGACGTTAAGGATGGGCGCGGCGGTTTTCGCATCCTCGAAGAACATTTCATAGAAGTCGCCGAGCCGGTAAAACAGGATGATGTCCGCAGGCAGGGATTTCCGCATGGCCAGGTATTGGGCCATCATCGGAGTAGCGGCGGGGGTGGACATGTGGCGGAGAGTGGAGAGTGCCTTCCGAAGAATCAAGATCCCAAGCCAAGAGGCTTAAGAGAAATGATCATCGCCTGGATCATTCGCATTCCGCACCGTTTCCAAGTCCCTCGACCACGCGGACAAACCCGAACCCTTGATGACTTGCAGGTTCATGCGAAGCGTAACGATTCTCCTCAACATCCGCTGAGACCTGTGAATTTAGCATGATTGGGCGGGCGGAAACCGCTCATGCCTCGATTCGATTGACTTCCAACAAATTACGCGTTTCCATTCTGCCTGAAACAGCTCTTGCAAAATCAGATCCTGCCGATATCCCGGTGGAGGAACAATCACGCTTCGGCCGGAAATTTGCACAACGGATGAAAAAGCGACCCCAATCGAGAACGGATTCAATCACAAGCGACCATGCCCAGCAGGTGAAGCTTCTTGCCGGCGGTAACCCGCAAATCGCGAAGGCGGATGGGGATGTTCCTGTTCAACAGTATATCGCAGCCATGCCGGGCTGGAAGAGCGATCTGGGCGGGCGACTTGACCGTCTCATTTCCAACGCCGCACCGGACGTCCGTAAAGCCGTCAGATGGAATTCTCCATTTTACGGGCTCGCTGATAAAGGGTGGTTTGCTTCGTTCCACGTCTTCACCGGCTACGTCAAGCTGACGTTCTTCGACGGTGACTCGCTTCGACCCATGCCACCCGGAGCGGGTAAGGACAAAAATGCGCGGTGGATTGATATTTACGAGAGCGCTCCACTGGATGAAGCGCGGATAACGGAATGGGTGAGACAGGCTGCCAACCTGCCCGGATGGGAACCCTGAGTCCATCTAACATGATTTCATGCCCCCAGACAGAAAAACAGCGGGCACCACAGACGAGGATGGGTGAGACTGGTCCCTGACGGAAAACATTCCAGGCGTGATCTGGCAATTTCCGGGCCGTGTATCCGTTCCTTCGGGTGCGGGTTGCCGGATCGTCCCGGGCACCACGCCTCATTCCGTCTTTATTCCGTGCGGATCGTCCTTTTCGCCCTCCGTTACAAACGCACCATCGGTGTGTTGGCCATCCTGATCCTGTTGTTCGGCATCATGTCCGGGCGGCGGCTGCGGATACGCAAAACGGCAAGACGCAAGATCAAGACAGTTGCGCGCGTATCATTGGGCGAGGGCGGACAATTCGGTGAAGGGGAGAGTCAGGGTGGATGGAGAACTCCCCGCAGCCGGTTTGAAGAGGATTCAGGAAACATTTGCCGCCCGTCGATTTGGGTTTTGGAATGCGCAACACGGATTTAGGTTTCGCGCCGTGATCGGGATCACCGGAGATACTCGCTGGCGTGCGGACGGAAAATTCTTCCGTTCCGGAGGCACGCGCGTCTGGCTGCGTGCGGTGACTTACGGACCGTTTCCCGGCGGCTGGCCGGAATCGTTCGATCCGGATTTCCAACGCATCGCGGCGGCGGGATTCAATGCCTTGCGGCTGTTCGAGATGCCGGAGCGGAAATTGCTGGATGCGGCGGAGCGCCATGGCCTGCGGGTGTTCGGCGGGCTGAAATGGGGGCAGAACGCGGATTTTTTCCAGCATCCGGGATTGTTGAGCGCGGCCCGCGCCGGGCTGGCGCGGGCCCTGCGCGAG
>JBGSUP010000094.1:0-15178 GCA_041753485.1 Akkermansiaceae bacterium | reverse complement strand
GGAAATGATCGAGCGCGACTACAATCACCCCTGCATCATCGGCTGGGAAGTGGCCAACGAGTCGTATCAGTATCTCGGATACCACGAGAACATGATGGATTACGTCCGCAAGGAACTCGACCCGCACCGGCTCGTCACCTTCACCTCCTGGAACAGCTACCGCACCGACATCGCGGGAACGGAGAAGCAGCCGGTCGGGAAGGCCGACCTGCCCATGATCAACATGTATCGCACCTTCACGGAAAAACTGTCCAGCCAGACCGCCCGCTGGCCTGACAAACCGTTCTTCCTCTCCGAGTGCGGGATGTATCAACTCAAAGGCGGTATCGACGCCGACTTCGACCCCGGATGGATTCCCGGATGGGAATCCTTCGCGCGCGGTCAGTTCCCCAACCTGATCGGTGCCGGTCTGTGGTGTTTCAATGACTACCGCAGCAACTTCCGCAACACGCCGCCCACTGGCTTCCGGTCGTGGGGCGTGGTCGATGAAAACCGGACCATCAAGCCGGCCTACCACACGATCCGGAAACTGCACAGTCCGGTGGAAATCCTCAAGGTCGATGGGACCACCGCCACGGTGAAGACGCGCCCGCTCGGCCACCTTCCCAGCTATACCCTCAAGGGCTACAAGCTGGTGTGGGAGAAGGGCGGACAAACAGGGGAAATCCCCCTGCCCACCCTCAAGCCGGGGGATCCCGCCTGGACCGTTGATCTTCCCGTGCCGGGTGCGACCCTCAATTTGGTGACTCCGCTGGGATACGACATCGACGATACCGTCGTTGACGCGATTCATCTCGTGCCCCTGTCGAAGCCGTAAGTCCGGATTTCCGGCGTCTAGTGCATCTCGCCGTCACTCTCTGCACCTATCAGGAAAAAGCCATCATCCTCTGCTCGGATGGGTATCTTTATTCGTTCGAGAGAGGGATATCTGTTCGACTCCCGCAGCCCTGCTTGTCTGTCCGAGAACATTTTGCTCAAATCCAGCCATGTCCAGATCAGCTCTCAAGTTGTTTGTCCCGCTGGCGATTCTGACACTGCTGCTGCTGGCGATTTTAAGAATGCCGCAGCAACCGGCATCCGGACCCAAGGACTCGCAACGCCCTACAAGCGCCATGGAGGCGGATCCTTCCCGTATCCTCGTCAGGCCTTTCAAGGCCGAAGGGGATCGAGTGGCCCTGGCTTTGGACGGCGGCGAGTTGCCCATTCTTGGCGGTGAGGTGCCGGGCATCATCGTGGGCACGAATATCCTACGCACCGTTCATCTGGCATGGCTGCATGATTGGACCGATGTGGGATGTCGCAACGCCTTCAAGAACCTCCAGTCTCTTTATGCCTCGGAAGAAGGTGCTTCATTGCCCGCCTTGAAAATCCACCTGAACCCGGTCTTTTCCGACCCGCTGGGTGAGGCGGTTCACCGCGCGATGCTGCAGGTTCTGTCACGCGCCGAGGGCCACGACACGTATCTAACGCTCGCGCAGGAGATTAGCGATGGATCGCTCGCCGCCGACCCCGACGCCATCCGCAAACGCGTTGAAATGATCGACCCCGACCTCATGGCCGATTGGGACACCCGTTTGGATTGGCTGGAAAACGACATCGAACAGACATTCTCCATCGCACGCGTGCAGCAAGCACGCAACGCGGCGGTCACCGGCCAACACCAGCCGGCTCAACTCACCTCCATGCTCGCCGTCCTTCCCCCATTGGCTGATCGACAGGGAATCATCGCCTTTTTGAAGGACGCGAACGCCCGTCAACGCCTCTGGCTTCAGGCCCTCCCGCCTCCGGTGCCGGGCGTGCCTGTGGTCAAATGCACCTGCACGGACCCGTCCCACATCCATTCCTCACCCATGGCCAGCAGACTGCAGATGCGCACGGTGACATCTCCTGTGACCGCCACCGATCCACCACCTGCACGAGCAGATTCCCCTTGAGGACTTGCGGCTTGATCACGCGTCTGCAACGACACGTTTCCCAACCGGTATTTCCGTTAGGGTGTGATGATCACCTTTAGGCGCATGAATTTCTGCAAATCCGGTGCTCGGGGAATGCTGAGCGTGACGGTGTCGAATCCGGTCGGGACGCCTTGGAGGACCGTTACACCGTCTGCGGAAGTGAGGGTGTCGGCTCCGACGGTGTAGCTGCCCGGCCAGGTTTGCAGGGTGGTGCCGACTTTGATACTCAAGGCGGTGGCGGCGTTGATCGAGGTCTGGATCCGCTTGAAGCTGAAGAGGATGTTGTCGCCGGAGATCGAGACGGCGGGGAGCTTGGACAGGTCGTTTGTTAGAGCATTTCCCCCGAGCACGAATTCCACGGCGTTGTTGACGCCGTCGTTGTCTTCGTCGGAATTCGGGTTGGTGCCGGTGGTTGGCGCGTTGGTGGCAGCCCAGAGGCTGTAGGCCGAAGCTACGGGAGGTGAGCTGGCGACGATCAGGGTGCCGCCGCCGGTGAAGCTGGCGGCCGTGATTGTCGCACCGGCAGGAACGCTGGTCGCGCTGTAGGTGCCTGAGGGTTGCTGGGTGGCGCCGAAGAACAGCGTGTTGACGGTTTCCGCATTGCTCAGGTTCACCTTGCCGCCATTGATGATGAGTTTTCCGTTATCAGGGATGGAAGTTCCGGTGACGGCGAGCACGCCGCTGTTGACGGTGGTGTCGCCCGTGTAGTCGTTGGGGCCGGTGAGGGTGAGCACGCCACTGCCGGAAAGCGGGTTGCCGCCACCGCCGGAGCTCGTCATGGTCAACGAGCCGGCTCCGGTGAGTTTGCCGGCCAAGGTCACTCCGCCGAGACCGGGGGTCGAAGCGGTCATGCGGCTGCCGCCGATTTGGACGGTCAAGACACCGGTTAGGGATTGGTCGTTGGTGATGGTGAGCAGGTTGGTGTTCGAGTCATCGTTGTTGAAAACGACGCTGCCCGAGCCGGGAAGGGTGACGTTGTTCAGAGTCGTCGCATTCCGTGCGGTAAGGGTGCCACCGGATGAAACCGAGATTGGATTGTTACGGGTGGAACCGAAGCCAAAAACCAGATTGCCACTGGTGACAGTGACCGTCGCGGTGGCGGGCAGCGCACCGGCGTTATTGTTGATGAAGACCCGGGCGCTGCCGTTGCTGATGATCAATTCGCCGTAGGAGTTGCCGTTATTGTTTAGAATCAGATCCGTGCCGCTGCTCCTCTTCAAAGTGCCGCCTCCGGTGATGGCACCACTCAAAGTCTGGGCTCCACCCGCGTGGTCAAATGTCGCGCCACTGGCGATGGACATGGCCCCGGCGTAGCTGCCGCTGTTCAAACGCCCGGTCCCACTGATCTGAAGGGTGCCGCCGCTGATGGTGGTGGCACCCGTGTAGCCATTGACGGTATTGGTGAGGAGCAGTATGCCGGTTCCGAGCTTGGTCACGCCGATGGCTCCGCCGCCGGTGCCGCTGGAGTTGGCGATGTTGTCTATGACCGTGAAGGTGCTGCCGGAAGCGTTGGTGGTATCGAAACCGATCCGACCTCCCGAGGCAAACCCGGTGGTGGTGGTGCCATTCGCGCCGCCAAGGTTGGTCAGCAGCGAGGTCACGTTAGCCGTGGTGAACTCATCGGTTCCGCCCACATTGAGGGCGAGCGTGCTGGCGCTTGCAACCGCGATGTTGGCCGCCGTCCAGTTTCCGGCGGTGCCGGTGTAAAGCGAGGCTGTTCTGGCAAATTGGAGGGTGCCCCCGCTGATCGCGGTCTTGCCGGTGTAGCTGTTAGCCCCGTTGAGGTTCAGAGTCCCTTCGCCGGTTTTGGCTAGGCCTGCGGTGCCGGCCACGACGTTGTTGAGCTGCGTCGTGTTGTTATCCACCTGGATGGTGGGTGTGGTGCCGGCCAGAGTCATGGTGTTGCCCGCATTGACGATCCAGTTCTGTGTGCCGGAGAGATCACCGAATTTCCAAACCTGCGCGGTGCGGCCGGCCCCGAGGTTGAGGGTGGTGTCGGCGAGGAGGTTCACAGTGCTGAAGTCCATCGTCGTGGTGCTCGTCGGGTTGGGCACCGCGCCGTCGGCCCAATTGGTGGCGTTCGTCCAATTCTGTGCGCCGCCAGCAGTCTGGGACCAGACGTTGGGCTGGGGAGTATTCGTGCCCAACAAATCAATCATGCCCCTGCCGAGGGCGTCGCCGACGAGCATGAAGGTCTCGGCGTTGCGCCAGTAGTGGTAATCCTGTTTGCTGTTGGATTGTTCCCGGGTGCGCCAGTAGCCCCGCGCTTCCATGGTCTTCACATTGCCGGCAAATTCGGGATATTTGGTCGGGTTGCCAACGGCCAGCTGCGCGTTGGCCACTTTGAGCCGGTTGCCGGTGGCACTGAACCCGCTGAAACCGCAGGTGGCGACCACGAAGGGGGCTTTGGGCTGGATTTTACCGGGGTAGCGGCCTTCGTAATAGGTCCGCAGTTGCTTGATCAATTGCACCAGATTGCCCTCGTAGCGGTCGGCGTATTGGGTGCTGGAACTCAGGCCATCATTCCAACCTTGGAACCAGGCAAAGCCACCGATTTCAAACCCTTGCGCGGCCCACTGCGGGTATTCAGTCGCCCAATTGTCGAGCACGTCCGCCACGTTCTCCACAGGAGCCAGGTCTCCGGGGCCATACCAGTCATTCTCGTGGAGAAAGGACAGGTCATACTGCCAACCGCCATACCATGCGCCTGCGGCAGGAGGACCGGGCGCGGTGCCCGTCCAGGAGGTTTTGGAGTCCCCGTAACCGGCATAGATGGTGGTGCCGACGGTGGAGCGGGGACTCCCGGGCGGAAGATAATCCCAGCCGAGGGAGCGGTTTCCCTGCGAGGCCTTGATGATCAGCACAGGCTCGCCCAGATGGTAGCCCAAGACATGGCCCATGCCGAGTTCAGGGCCGATTGACGAGGTGTTGCCCCCTTGTCCCGCCGTCAGATCCGCGTCGGCGATGGCACTGATCACGCCGCGATATTTCACATCCTTGCGCACCGACCAGTTGCCGCTGGTATCCAGGAGATTCGGAAACTTTTTCTCCGTTTTCACGATCTTGGACAAGGTGCCGTTGGCGGTGATCGGATTCATGTCGCCCATGCCGACCATGTTGGACTGGCCGGAAATGATAAAGACTTTCACCGGCTTGTTAGTAACCCCGGTCGAGTTGTCCGGCTTGGGCAGCGGATAGGGAGTGTTCGGCTTGATCGAAGAATTGGTGGGGCTGGTGAACGAGGCGAAAATTTCATAGTAGTCTCCGGCTCCATCGCCATCGGTATCCGGGTTGTTTGGATTGGTGCCGGAGGTGGCTTCATCCACATCGGTCACTCCGTCGTTATCGCTATCGAGTGTCGGGTTGATGGGCTGTGTCGCACCCCACTTGGTGGCGAGGGCCTGGCCTTCGGAGACGAGAGTTTCGCCGCCCAGTTTTCCGGCAAAGATTTTCACTTCACCGATCATGCCGTTGAACTGCTGCAAGTTGTTGCCGCTCGTGCCAAGCCTCAAGGGCTGGTCGCGGACGAAATCGCCGGTCGGCGTGCTTGTGGCGGTGAGCGAGCCGTTGTTCTTCGAGTCCCAGAACTGGAACTCGCCGGTGGCGGCATCGTAGCTGAAGGCATAAACGACCGTGTCGCCCGCGCTCACCTTCAGTCCGCTGGTTTTTTTATGAAGGGTGCCGCCGATGAAGGTCTCCATGGTGCCGGTGGCGTCGAAGCGCAGGCCGAAGGTGTCGGCGAGTGATGAATTGCCGTGATTGACCAGCACGGTGTTGTCGACACTATCCAGGAGCACCGAATCCGCCTTGAATGCCACCAGCACGGAGAAGCCGCTGTTGTTCCGCGCGCCACCGGTGACCGGGGTGAAGTCCAGCCAGGCGGCCTGCTGGGTCACCGACAACAGATCGACACCGCTGCGGGCGGTGGTGCCGGTGCCGGGCCAACTGCTGCTTCCGACATCCACCCCCGCCTTGCCGGAGCCGGAGAGGCTGGTGCTGGGGAACTTCGGCAATCCAACGTCCGTCCCAGTGAGCGGCGTGCCATCGTTGTCCCTGGTCGTCTGGTCCAGCCAGGTCACCACCCGGCCGGCACTGGTGGTGACCGAAGCCGGAACGCTGGCATCAAGATGCTGGACCAGTTCGGGTTTCACCCACTGCGCGATCATGGATTGAAAGGCGTTCGACAAATCCGGGGCGGTCAGGACGTTGTCGTAAACCTTCACCTCGAAGATGTCGCCGCTGAACCATTGGGTAGGGTTGTCACTGGTGCCGAGGTAGAGGGGTTGGACGGAGGAGAAGTTGCCGTTGACGGCCGCCGTGTTGGTGATCCGCTCACCGCTCTTGGAGTCCCACAGTTCCCAAGAGCCGGTGGCGGCGTTGTAGTTGAAGGCGAACACGACGGTGTCACCCGCCGCAAGCTCCGCGCCTTCATTGTCGTTGATGTATTGCGTATTGCTCGTGCCGTTGCCGATGTAACAGGCGGGATAGCCCGTCTCATACTTCAGGACAAAGGAAGGATTCGCACCAGGATTGCCGTGGTTGGCGAGCACGATGTTGCGGGATGAGTTGCTGGCGTTGGCGTCGATTTTGAAGGCGACCAGCACCGCGAAGCCGCTCTTGCCCTGCGCCCCGCCCGAGGCTTGAGGCAGCGTGAAATCCAGCCAGGAGTCTTGGGCCGCTGGCGACCACGTCCGGAAACCATTTCGTTCCAAGCCCATGTCCACACCGGGCTTGCCGGAGGCGGACAGACTGATACTCGGATACAGGGGCGTGCCGATGATGACCCCGGCATTGGCGGTGTCGTTGCCGCTGCCGGAGGAGTCCAGCCAGTTAGTCACCGTGCCGGAGGTGGTTTGAAGCTTGGAGACATCGGTGACCGTGAGCCACTGGATGAGGGAGGCTTGGGCGCTGATCGCTGTGCCCAAGGCGAGCGCTGCGATGGTGTGGGCGAGAAAACGTGGCTGGCTCATGGGTAAATGGATTTTTCGGAGAATGAAATCGATGAAGCGGGTGCGGAAAAGGTCAGGGCGTGATGGTCACTTGCAGGCGGAGGAATTTCTGCAAGTCGGGTGCTCGGGGAACACTGAGAGTGATGGTGTCGAATCCGGCGGGGACACCCTTCTGAACCGTCACACCGGTCGTGGAAGTGGCGGTGTCGGCTCCGACGGTGTAGCTGCCCGGCCAGGTTTGCAGGGTGGTGCCGACTTTGATGCTCAAGGCGGTGGAGGCGTTGATCGAGGTCTGGATCCGCTTGAAGCTGAAGAGGATGTTGTCGCCAGAGATCGAGACGGAGGGGAGCTTGGTCAGGTCGTTTGTTAGAGCATCTCCCCCGAGCACGAATTCCACGGCGTTGCCGACGCCGTCGTTGTCTTCGTCGGCATTGGGGTTGATGCCGGTAGTTGGCGCGTTGGTGGAAGCCCAGAGGCTGTAGGCCGAGTAGGCCACGATCAGGGTGCCGCTACCGGAGAAGCTGGCGGTCGTGATTGTCGCACCGGCAGGAACGTCGGCCGCGCTGTAGGTGCCCGAGGGTTGCTGGGTGGCACCGAAGAACAGCGTGCTGACGGTTTCCGCATTGCTCAGGTTCACCTTGCCGCCATTGATGACGAGTTTGCCGGTATCCGGAATGGAAGTGCCGGTGACGGCGAGCACCCCGCTGTTGACAGTGGTGTCGCCGGTATAGTCGTTAGGGCCGCTGAGGGTCAGCACACCGGTGCCGGAGAGACTGTTGCCTCCACCGCCGGAACTCGTCACGACCAACGAGCCGTTGCCGCTGAGTTTTCCGGACAGGGTCACTCCACCGAGCGTTGTGGTGCCGGCTTGCATGCGGCTGCCGCCGACTTGGACGGTCAAGGCAGCGGTCAAGGTTTGGTCATTGCTGATGGTGAGCAGGTTGGTATTCGAGTCATCGTTGTTGAAAATCACACTGCCGGAGCCGGGAAGAGTGACATTTTCCAGAGTCGTCGCATTCCGCGCGGTAAGGGTGCCGCCGGATGAAACCGAGATGTCATTGGCACGGGTGGTTCCAAAGCCGAAAACCAGATTGCCGCTGGTGACAGTGACCGTCGCGGCGGCGGGCAGCGCACCGACGTTGTTGTTGATGAAGACCCGGCCGCCACTGTTGCTGAGGATCAATGCACCGTAGGCGTTGGCACTGTTGGTTAGAATCAAATCATTGGAGCTGCTCCTTATCAAGGTGCCTCCTCCGGTGATGGCACCACTCAACGTTTGACCTCCGCCCGCGTGGTCCAATGTCGCGTCAGGGGCGATGGAGATGGCGCCGGCATAGTTACCGCTGTTCAAACGGCCGCTCCCGCTGAGGCGCAAGGTGCCGCTGCTGATGGTAGTGGAACCGATATAGCCATTGGTGGCATTGGTGAGCACAAGGGTGCCGGTGCCGAGCTTGGTCACGCCGATGGCTCCGCCGCCGGTGCCGCTGGAGTTGGCGATGTTGTCCGCGACCGTGAAGGCGCCACCGGAAGAGTTGGTGGTATCAAATCCGATCCGACCTCCAGAGGCAAACCCGCCAGTCGAAGTGCCATTCGCGCCGCCGAGGTTGGTCAGCAGCGTGGTCACGTTAGCCGTGGTGAACTCATTGGTTCCTCCCACATTGAGGGCGAGCGTCCCGCCGCTTGCGACCGCGATGTTGGCCGCCGTCCAGTTGCCCGTGGTTCCACTGTAGAGGGAAGCTGTCTTGGCAAATTGCAGGATGCCCCCGCTGATCGTGGTCATACCGGCGTAGGAATTCGCGGCGGACAGAGTCACGGTGCCGTCGGCGGATTTGGTGAAGCCGCCCGGACCGGTCAAGGAGGACGAGATGATAGCGTTGTCCATATTGTTGCTGGCGGTAAAGGATGTCCCGTTCAGGGTTCCGTTAGTCATGGTATCTCCAACGGAGGCGGCTGCGGTGATACTCACCGCACCTTGGGTGCGCGAGAGTCCGCCGAGATCGAGTTGGCCGCCGCTGAGGGCCAGTGCGCTGGAAGGGCCGCCCAAGGTGCCAGCGCCGCTCAAGGCCAGGATGCCGCTGCTGATGGTCGCCGAGCCGCTGTAGTCGTTCGCGCCGGCGAGTGTCAGTGTGCCGCTGCCGGTTTTGATCAAGGACAAGGTGCCGGCGGTGTCGGTGATGGTGCCGGGGAAGGTGCTAGTGGCATTGGCACCGCCGAGGGTGAGGGTCGGGGTGCCTCCCGCCAGGGTGTCCACCGTGCCATTACCGGTCAGGCCGTTGAGGGTTTCGTAGAAGGTGTTAAGGTCCAGCGTGCCGGTGAGCGAGACGTTGCCCTTCCCGGGGCCATCGGGAAGGACGTTGTTGGCACCCAGTTTCAGCGTGCCGGTGGAGAGGATCGTGTCGCCGGTGTAGATGTTCGCACCGCTGAGGGTTAGAATACCGGTCCCGGCCTTGGTGAGGCTGGTGTCCGCACCCGCAAGCACGGAAGCGATGGTGTTAGATGAGTTGTTGACGGTGATGACCGCGGTGTCACCCAGCGTGATCGTGCCGCCGCCGAGGGTCAATGGGGTGGACTGTCCAGCGCCAAAGGTGATGTTGCCGGCGTTGACGCCACCGTCCGTTATGGACACGGCGGACTGGTTGTAGTTCAGCGTGGCGCTGCCGAAGTTCACGGAGGTGTTGGTTTCCGTGGAGACGGCAATGCAAGCGGTTGCCCCGCTGGCATCAACGGTCCAGAATGCGGAGCTGCCCCAAGTGCCCATAGTGCTGCCAAAGCCGGGAGTAGAACCGTTCGAGTCCCAGTGCAAGGGGGCTTCGGCGATATTGACGAAGGTGGCGCCGATGGTTTGGTTCGCCGCCACGTTGTCGAACGTGTAACTCAACGCCGGCGTCACGGGCGCTCCGTTCACCGTCAGGGTCGCGACTGCGTATCCGGGGTTCGGCGTGAGCGTGTAGGTCTGGCTGCCGCCGCCGCCCACCGTCGTGACGCCGGTCGGCGTGCAGGTGCCATTCGCATCCGTGGTGGTGTTGGTGATCGTGTAAGTGGGGCCGCCGGTTGGCGTGCCGACGAGGTAGCCGTTGGAGTTCAAACTGAAGCTGCTGAAGGCGGTGGAGCCGATTTTGGAAAGCTGGCTGGCGGTGAGGGCCGTGCCGTTGTTGCCGAACCGGATCGAGCTGCCGGAGACGAAGTTGCCGGCGAGGGTGAGCGTGCCGGGCCAATTGACGGCACTGCTGTCGGCAAAGGAAAGCGTGGCTCCGTCGCCGAGGTTGATGGTGGCACTGCCGGTGATGGTCAGGGTGCCCAAGGTGTCGGAGAAGGTGGCCGCATCGAGCTTGCCATTTGCGATGGCAAGGGGCGTGTTGGGGATGACATCGCTGTTGCCCAGAGCCAGGGTGCCAGTGGTGATGGTGGTGCCACCGGCATAGTCGTTAGAGCCGGTCAAGGTGAGCACGCCACTGCGGAAGAGGCCGTTGGTGTTGCCGGAGTTGCCGCCACTCGCGACGGTCAACGAGCCGGGGCCCGTGATCTTGCCGGCAAAAATCACCCCGCCGAGCGAAGCGGTGGTGGTAGTCATCCGGCTGCCGCCAACTTGGAGGGTCAGGTTCCCCGTGATGACTTGGGCACCGGTGGCAATCAACTCGCCGGTAACCGGATCGTATTCGTCTGTGATCTGGTCGTTGGTGATATTCAAGATGCCGGTGCTCGCATCATCATCATTGAAGACGACGGTGCCGGTGCCGGGCAGCTTGACATTGCCAAGATTCGTCGCACTCCGGGCGGTTAGGGCACCACCGGATGAAACCGAGATGACATTGTTGCGGGTGGCTCCAAAGCCGAAAACCAGATTGCCACCGGTGATGGCAACTTCAACGGCGCTGGGCAGCGCCCCGGCATTGTTGTTGGCGAAGACCCGTCCGCTCGTGAGGGTCAACGCGCCGAAGTCGTTGTCTTTGTTGGTTAGAATGATACCACCGCCGCCGCTGTTTTTCAAAGTGCCGCCGCCGGTGATGGCTCCACTCAGGGTTTGGGTGCCCGAGGCTGCGTAATCAAGCACAGCGTCGCCGCCGATGGAGATGGCCCCGGAATAGCTGCCGCTGTTCAACCTGCCGCTTCCGCTGAATTGTAGCGTGCCGCCGTTGATGGTGGTGGCACCGGTGTAGGTGTTGGCAGCAGTGAGGGTCAGGGTGCCAATGCCGAGCTTCATAAGTCCCAGGGTGGTGCCGACGTTAGAGATGACTCCAGCATAAGTCTGTGTGCCGCCGGCATTGGAGGTGTCGAATCCCACCGTGGCGGTGCCGGCATAAGTCACCGGCGCGCCCTGGCCACCGGTGCCGGCCAGCAATCCGCCGATGCTGCCATTGCCCGTGGTCGCCGTCGTCCATTCATCCGTCCCGCCGACATTGACTGCCAGAGTGGTCCCGGTGCCGACCGCCACGCTGCCTGAGGCGGGCATAGCTGCGAGTTTGGCAAACTGCAGGGTGCCGGTGGTCAGGGTCGTGCCGCCGGTGTAGGGGTTGGCTCCCCTCAGCTCCAATGTCCCCACGCCGGTTTTGGTCAGGCCTGCGGTACCGGCCACGACGTTGTCGAGCTGGGTCGTGTTGTTGTTCACCTGGATGGTTGGCGTGGTGCCGGCCAGAGTGATGGAATTGCCTGCGTTGACGATCCAGTTTTCGGTGCCGGAGGTATCACCGAATTTCCAGATTCGCGCCGTGCGGTTGGCCCCGAGGTTGAGAGCGGTGTCGGCGAGGAGATCCACCGTGCTGAAATCCATCGTGGTAGTGCTTGTCGGGTTCGGCACGACGCCGTCGTCCCAATTCGACGCGGTGGTCCAGTTCTGTGCGCCTCCGTCCGTCTGGGTCCAGACGTTTGGCAACAAGACCGGCACAGTTCCGGGTTTTCCCGGGAACTCAGCCGCAGCGATGTTAATGTTATAGCTGCCTCCGGTGAGGGTGGAGAAGGTCGGTGTGATCACGGCAGGTGCGGCGACCAATTGATAGCCGGAGGCATGGCTGCCCCAACCGCTGCCCCACGAACCGCTGCTCACGGGGGTTAGAGGCGCGTTGGCGGCCGGCGTTCCGGCGGAGTTGGGACTTCCCGAGTTCGCCAGCACCGCGATCACCATTGAACGTTCGCCCGCGGTGGTGAGGCTCACGGAGTTCGCCGTCGAGCCGCTCCGGCTGTTGGTGACGCCGAAGCCCGTCATCGTGTTTGACAGCGCGTAGGCGGTGCCGATTCCCCCATTGGGAAGTTCCGCCGAGACCTGGATGGTTCCGGTGCCAATCGAGCCCGGATTGTCGAGATAGAAGATCGCAGCCGACCCATTGGCGGATCCACCGTGCTCCTGGATGGCCTCCTTCATCGTTTTGCCATTGTATCGGACGCCATAAACGTAGCCGGTGCCGCTGTTGTTCTTGTCCTCCGTGGAGATGACCACGACGAGCTTGTCCGCCGTGCCCGCATTGAAGGAGCCCAAGCCCGTGACTGCCTGGAAGCCTTCGAGGTTCGCCACGAGGCTGAACTGCTGCGTGGAATTCACCGTAACGTTATTGGTCGCCGAAGCGGCCAAGGTATTGGCTGAAGCGGCCGCCGAGTTCGCCGCGATGAGCGATCCGGCACGCATCGAGACGGTATAGGAATACTGGGTATTCGCCTGCAAGCCAGTGTCGGTATAGGACCTGCTGGTTTGCCAGGCGCTGGAGGTTGCGCCCGGGTTTCCCGTGGTTTCGGTGAACTTGTATTCCACCGTGCCGGTATAGCCAAAGGCGACTTCGCCGACCTTGGCTTTCATGGTAATGGCCGAGGGGCTGTAAGCAACCGGGGCCGATTCAAACGCGGCCGGTTCCGGCGTGAGCGGAGCCCAGGTGGAAAGCACCTGCGGGTTGGCGGGCAGGCCATTGTCCTCGGCATCCGGGGTGAGCAGCAGTTCGATCTTGGTCACCGCGCCTCCGGAGGCGGGCAGGTTGATCGCCTCAGTGACCAGGCTGCCGCTGGACTTGGGATCCTGGTTGGTCAACCACGAGGCCGCGAGCATGTAGGTCTTGGTCACACCGCCCTGCACCACCCGAACGCAGAGGTCCGAGCCGTTCGCCGGACTGAAGATCGACTGGGCCGCCGTGCGGTCGGCCGCAACGGTGGGATCAAACAAGCGGATCAATCCGGCGGTGTAGGGGCCGATGGGCGGATAGACCATGGTCACTCCCGGATCCGAACCGGAGATGGACGCCATGATGCTGATCACCTCGGCGTCCCGCGTCGTCGGGAACTGCACGCCGTTGTTGGAAACCGTTGTGGTGTAGTCGCCGGCGGTCTGGTTCCACGAGGCGTAGCTGTTGAGCGCCTGATTCCACACCACCATGTGGCTGTGCAAATAGCTCCGCATTTGATTGATCGAGTAGTCGGAGAAATGATTCATCAGGTAGCCCGGCTCCTGGTAGCCGGTGCCGCCGCCCTGCATGGGATCGACCTTGTAGGTGCCGACCGGTTTGCCGCCGACATTGCCGGCCTGCACGGTGGGCGGGATGAAGCCCCTGGTGCGGAGATCGAAAGCCCAAGCAGGCCCGGAGTGGGTTTGGTTGTAGTTCGCAGGCGCGGAGATGCCATGCATCGCGCCCTTGTAGGGATAGGACCCGCTGTCGCCCCAATGGGGCAGGGAGAGCGCATGGCCGAGTTCGTGATGCAGGATTCCAAGGTTGTTGCCGGCGCCGACACCTGCGAAGCCTCCCGCCTGCCCGCCGGCGAAGGCATTGTAAACGTTCAGATAATACAAACTCCAGCGGCCGGAGCGACCCGCCGCCCTTTTGAGTGCTCCATTCCAAGCCAGCGCCGCGGCCTGCTCCCCATCAAATGAGAGCCCGGTCTTGATGGTGTATTCCGACTTCGACTTGATGCGGACCGCCTTGGTGCCGACGTCCGGACGGGGCGGAATGACCAGTTCCGGGAAGACGACATGGCCAAGGCGCCGGATTTCCAAATCCGCCACCGGCCACTTGGCCTCCAGTTCTTCAAAAGTTCCAGCGGGATAGTTGGAGTTCGTGTCCGAGAAATACTGCACATCCGTCATGGTCATGATGACCTTGGTAGGCGCGCCGACCTTCATGTTGGTGATCGTGGTGCTGACGCCAGCGCCCGCATTCACGGTGACCTGCAGGCCCGTTTTCATGTAGTTGGCCGGGATGTAGCCGGTGAAGGTGTTGGCGAACGAGTGCTGCACCACACCCAGACCGTCCGGGATGGAGGCCGGCAGCGTGGCGGGTCCGGTGAGCGGCAGAACAAGGTTGGGCAGTCCGCTCGCCGTGAGCGTGGCGGTGACTGCGGGCGAGGCGGGCGTGGCGGGGTTCACGACATGCACCTTGATCAATGCTTCCCGGTTCCCCACCAGGCCGAAATACGGATCCGTGGCTTTCAGCACATGGGTCTGGCCGAAGTAAACGGCATTGATGGTCGTCTGCGCCTGCGCGAGGGCGGCTCCAAGCAACAGCGCCAGAATAGAAATGAGTCTCATGGGTTGAGTGATTGAGGCGGAGAGGGTTTGAAATGGAAGAAACAGGCGGTTTGCCGGACGCCCGGAGGAGTATGGGTCAACGCAAGCTTGTGGGTTTTCGAGGGTCTGGAAGTGAGACTTCTTTGACTGTGAAAGATCCTTACCACAAGAAGACCCCTTTTCAATAGTCCCCAAAGTGATGACACGGCGAGGTGGAAGAAACTTCCAGACGGAGTGCGCGAGATGGGTTTGCAGGAAATGGGGTCCTCATCGCTGACGCCGTCGAGAAGAGTTCATGGAACCGGTATTGCTCACCGGCGCTGCCGAAATCGGTGGAGGTCTCGATGGCACCTCCACCCGGTGGGGTCAGTTCGGTCTCGGGGAGGAATGTCCTTGTTGACGGATTTTTTCAAGCACGGCCTGGAGTTGGGTGACCTTGTCTGGATGCTCGCTTGCGACATTGTGTCGCTGGCCGGGATCCGTCTTCAAATGGGAGAACTCCACGGGCTGCCCGTCGTCCGGCCCCTGCTGATGCTTTTTTTGCCAAGCGGGCGGGGGTTTCCGCGAGGCATAGCCGGAAGCGGCGGCGACCAGCACCCAGTCGCCGTCACGGATGGCATAGTCGTTGGCATGGGTTTTATGAACCATCGTGGAACGTGGCGGTGTTTGGGTTTCACCTCTGAACCAAGGGTGGAAGTCGAGGGAATCCGCCGCCGCAGCATGCGGCAAATCAAAATCAGCCACTGCGGCAAACATGGCCATCAGATCCACCTGGGTGACTTGAAAATAGCCGGTCG
>JBGSUP010000093.1:0-5154 GCA_041753485.1 Akkermansiaceae bacterium | reverse complement strand
CGTGTCGCTGTTACGCCGACTTGCCCACAAACTGCTCAAGCATGACCAAACCGTCAGAGACTCCATCGCAGGCAAGCGCAAACGCGCCTGCCTCTCAACCGCCACGCTTGAAAGGTTCCTCAAACTCAACGATTCAAAATGAGGTGGCCCTGGTCAATCACGCCGAAGTTCTTGACACCAGGCATAAAACCCGGCTTTTTTCCGCCACGCGCTTGGCGCAAGGCACCCGTAGCTCAATTGGATAGAGCGTCTGACTACGAATCAGAAGGTTAGGGGTTCGAGTCCCTTCGGGTGTACCACTCTCAAAACCCTGCAACTCAAAAGGTTGCGGGGTTTTTTGTGGTCTGTTTCCGGGAGGTCGGAAATGCACGCTGTTGCAGGAAAATGCGGGTTTTAACCCGTTTTATTGCAGGAATCGTTGCGGGAAAAATCCGGTGGGCCGGTTTCCACTCTGCGGATCGGCAGAATTCACCGCGTCGGATTTTCCTGCAATGGGCTGTTGCGGGATAGGCTGCCGGGTGAGCTTCGGCTCAGGTCGCCTTCTTGCCATCCTCTTTCTCTGACTCTGCCCAATACCGGGCTTTCGCCTCCTTCGCAACTTCATGGCGGGCCAGAACACGCGCCTGCACTTCGGGCTGTAGGTGCGAGATTGAGAGGCTTGCTGGGTTGGCCGGTGGATCGGGTGATGCCTGCTTCTCGCGTGTTGGAACGTCGGAATTCATGGGGCGCTGAGGCATGATATCGAAGGTTGCTGATCATTCGGTCACCCGCTCAATCGTCTTGATTCCTGAGACGAGCCAGCGGCCATCTGTGAGCGTGTAGCGGATCCCCTGAACAAGAGTGCCGGATCGGTTTCTTTTGCCGTCGCTGGCGGAATATCGAAGGCGATAGGTTGCTTCCAGCGTGTTCATGTCATCGGCGCGAGCGGATTCGATGGCGATTAGGCGGAGAGTGCGGTTCGGCCATTGGGCGCGATAGGTTAGACTGTGGCAAGTTTGTTACTATGCATCCAGCCGCGGGCACCGGTGGCACCGAGGTTCCAGTCCTTGCTCGCTTTCTTCGGAATCGACTCCCCCTTGGTGAAATCCGGATTCGGGAGAGGCTTCGGCGCGGCGACGAGCGACCCGGCAAGGGCCAGACCGAGCAGCACGATGGACGCAGTGATTTTCATGTGGCGGAACTACAAGTCATTCCCCACGGGCCTTTCAACCGGTTTATGCGGGTCATATCATCGTGCCACTTGAATCTCCCGTTTCACCGCGTCCCGCCGGTTGCCCATGGGCAGTTTTGCCCACTGGTCACGTCTGCGAAGTGTCGACAGCGTATAAATAATGCAAACTTTCCCATGCGGAAAGTCACAACCAGCCCCCATCCGAACCCACAAAAAATCCAATTCGGCAAACCCATGAAATCCAAACTCTTCCTCCCAAGTCTCATCCTGCTAGCCGCATCCTCCGCTCACGCCGCGAGCGCGGCGTGGAATGTGACCACCGGTGGCAACTGGGCGACTGCCGGCAATTGGACCCCTGCCGCCGCCCCCGGTGCCACCAGCGGCACGACCAACACCGACACCGCCACCTTCGGCGACGTCACCATCGCCGCCCGGATTGTCACGGTGGATACCGGCCGCAACATCTCGGTCATCGATTTCAATGCAAATGACTACAAATACAATCTTTCGGGCGGATCGCTGATTCTCAGCAGCGGTGGCATCATCAGAACCTCTGGTGCCGGCAATACCCACGACGCCGACACCATCAGCAGCTCGATCACCCTTGCCAACGCCAATGCGGCGACCTCGGGCACGCTCTCCATCCTCGGCTTGTCGAGCAATGCAGAGCGTGGGCTCCTCATCAGCGGTGGCATCACGGCGGCCGCCACCGCAGGGACCAGTACTCTCACGCTCGGTGGAACCACCGTATCAAGTGTAGGGACCCGCCAAAATAAAATCACCGGCGATATTGCGGATGGCAGCGGCGGCGGAACCCTGGCCGTCGAAAAATCCGGAACCGGACTGTGGATCCTCGAGGGAGCGAAAAATTTCAGTGGCGGGCTGACGGTCCGCGCTGGCGATTTGCGACTCGCCGGCCACGTCGCCGCAGCAGGAACCGGTTCGATCACCCTGGGTGACACCACCGGATCAGCCAACGCCACCCTCGGCTTGAACAATTCGATCGCTCCAACCAACGCCTTGACCGTCGCCGCAGGTTCGAGCGGCACCAAGACCCTGACCAGTGGCAACGTCGGTGCCCCTGGATACAATGGAGCGATCACCCTCAACGACTCGCTTACCGTTGCCGTTACGACCACGAACGAAACCAGCACCAACTTCACCCTCGGCGGGGCCTCCGGTATATCCCTCAATGCCAACACGCTCAAGCTCCTCGTCGCTCCGACCACTATCACCGCCAACCCCATCACCTTCACCATCACCGTCAACAAAGCCGTTTCCGGCAGCGGCGCGGTCGAGATCATCGGTACGGGCACGAATACCAATGCAACTCGCATCGTCGCCATCAACGGCACCAACACTTACACCGGCGGCACCTCCGTCGGTGCAACCGGCACCGACAAAGCCCTGACCGTCAATGTCAGCGGCGACCAGTCTGCCGCCAACGGCGGCTGGACCATCGGCACCCTGGCCGCATCGACAGTCACTTTCCAAAGCGGATCGACCATCGGAGTGGCTTCTGGAAAGAACATCGAATTGGCAAATGGCGGTGCCGCCAAAGCATTGATCGTGGCGGGCACGGTCACCACCAGCACCTTTGGCAACCTGAACATCAGAGGGAACAGCACCCTCACCCTCGACTCGGGGGCGAATTGGACACAGAACGGCGGATTCATCAACATCCAGTCACAGGCGTCGTCAACCAGTGCGGTAATGAACGTCAACAGCGGGGCCAGCTTTACCTATGCCGGCCCGAACAATATCAATCTGGCCAAGGCTACCGCGACTGCATCTGGCAGTGCCACCCTGAACCTCAGCGGCGGCACCTTCACCACTGGACGGGCCTTCAGCAACAGCGCCGCAGGCACGGGCAGCGGTTCCACCAACCTGAATTTCTCCAGCGGCGGCACCTTGAAGCTCTCCGATGACATCGGGTCGCTCATTAGCGTGGGCACCAACGTGAGCACCGGCACCGGCGGCGGCATCATCGACACCAACGGCTTCGACACTGCGCTCGGCGTGGGAGTTTCCGGCGCTGGCGGGCTCGCCAAGGCCGGAGAAGGCAGTCTGAGTCTCGCAGGCACCAACACTTATCTCGGCGACACAACGGTCAGCGCGGGCACGCTTTACGTCACCGGCTCGCTTTCCAGCAGCGCTGTCACAGTGGATGCCGATGCCACCATTGGCGGCAACGGCGGTAGCGGCACCCTGGGCAACGGCCTGACCATTGCCGCCGGAGGCAGCCTCGACCTGACGGGCGCGACGCTCGGTTCCAACAGCACGGGCATTCTGAGTCTAACCGGCGGAAGCCTCACCCTTGGCAACCTGACATTCCAGGACCTCGTCGGCTGGGACTGGGCCAATGCCTCCGAAGGGACCTATGAACTCATCGATGGCTCCTTCACCATTGATTGGGGCAGCACTGCCTACCTCAACGCGGGCAGCGCCTATGGTTTTGGCAACGGCAAGAGGGGCTATTTCCAGTCGGGCAGCTTGAATGTCATCATCATTCCCGAGCCACGAGCTGCCTTGCTCGGCGGTCTTGGCCTGCTTGCCCTGCTCCGCCACCGCCGCTGAATGTCTGTTCTGCGCAAACGGATTGCCGAGCCGAAGATACCCCGTGTTCCGCTTGCTGGTTCGGGACATTCGCATGGGATCGGAATACGCGATGAATTAGGATTTGGTGCTGCAAGGGCAAGCGCATCTTCGGTCCGCAAAACGACCAGCAGGCGGTGAAATCAACCCGACAAGATTCTCATGGGCAGTTTTGCCCACTAGGCACTCCCATGAATCATGGACAGAATTCCCAAACTACAAATTTTCCCATGCGGAAAGTCACAACATAAACCCCTATCCAAACCCATCAAAAACCACCATCCGATAAACCCATGAAATCCAAACTCATCCTCAGCCAACTCTTCCTGCCAAGTGTCATCCTGCTTGCCGCATCCTCCGCCCACGCCGCCAGCGCGACGTGGAATGTGAACGCCGCCGGCAGCTGGGCGACTGCAGGCAATTGGACCCCTTCCGGCGCTCCCGGCGCAACCAGCGGCACGACCAACCCAGACACCGCCACCTTCGGCAGCATCATCACCGCCGACCGGATTGTCACGGTGGACACCGGCCGCAACATCTCGGTCATCGATTTCAACGCAAACGACTTCGTTTACACACTTTCGGGCGGCTCGCTGGTTCTAACCAGCGGCGGCACCATCAAGACTTCCGGCGCCGGCGCCAACCACAACGCCGACACCATCAGCAGCCCGATCACCCTGGCCAACGCCAATGCGGCGACTTCGGGCACGCTCTCCATCCTCGGCGAATCGACCAACGCACTGCGTGGTCTCGTCGTCAGCGGCGGCATCACGGGAGCCGCCACCACTGGGGCAAGCACTCTCACGCTCGGCGGAACCACCACGTCCAATACCGGGGCCCAACAAAATAAAATCACCGGCGACCTCGCGAATGGTCTCGGTGGCGGAACCTTGGCCGTTGAAAAAACAGGAACCGGACTGTGGGTTCTTGAGGGGGCGAAAACCTTCACGGGCGGACTGACGGTACTCGAAGGCGATTTGCGCCTCGCCGGTAACGCCGCCGCCGCAGGCATCGGTTCCATCACCTTGGGTGACACCACCGGATCAGCCAACGCCATCCTCGGCATAAACAGTTCGATCACTCCAACCAATGCGTTGACCGTCGCCACGGGTTCGAGCGGCACCAAAACCCTGCGCTGTGGCAATGTCGTCAACCCCAGATACAATGGAGCGATCACCCTCAACGACCCGCTCACTGTTGAAGGCACGTCCACGATCGACCTCACGAACTTCGAATTAGCCGGAGCTTCCGGCATTTCGCTCAATGCCAACACTCTCACTCTCCGTCTCGCCACTGCGACTGCTTCCATTTCCAACAAAATCACCGTCACCAAAGCCGTCTCCGGCACAGGCGCAATCGCGATCATCGGCGCGGGCACGGCCAGCGCC
>JBGSUP010000092.1:0-11503 GCA_041753485.1 Akkermansiaceae bacterium | reverse complement strand
TTCTCACCAGAAAAGAAATTGTTTCATTCCTCTTCAGTTCGTCCCCAGCGAACATGAAAACGCCCCGCCCAAGTTTGCGCAGCCAACCGCTTTTCACATACTCGTGAGAAAGCGAGACCGAGATTCCCAAGCGGGCCAGATCCTCTGTGTCGAAGGGTGCGCCCCGCGGCAATGAGGTTTGGAGAGTCTTGATTCGATTAATCGCCATGGGTCGCGTTCGACTTGATCCTCTACACGAAATTCAAACACACAAGCCCAATGTTTTGGATCTGCTCATAAAATCAAATCTAATTTGATGAAAGAGACCAATTCCAAACCCGACTGGTGACCCCGCCAAGGGCTTGCAAAACTGGTGCGGGTTGAAAACCGCGACGCCGATTTCGCTTCCCACGCAACCCCCGAAGCGCTAAACGCCGCAGCCATGGTGACGGCCTGCGAACAAGCTCCTCTCGTCTCCGCCCAAGAGTCGGTAACGACCCGGTCGTCCCGTCCCCAAACCCCGCCCGAAGACGATCCCCCGGCCGGAAATGCGCCCAAATCGCCGCCCCCGCCGCCCAAGCCTCCATCGGGCGGATTTTTCCTTAACTCGTTTCCAACCAATGATACAGCCGCGGAAGCCTCGCCGCCGAAAACAATGGGTGTGACTGACTACCTATACAGATGGTATGATCCGCTGACCGGTCGCTGGCCATCAAGGGATCCGATTGGGGAACAAGGTGGGGTCAATCTTTATGCTATGGTTCGTAACAATGCCATAAAATGGGTGGATATCTTGGGGTTGAGTAGCGGAGGGTGTCCTGAGGGTGAAGAAAAGGATGATGCTGATAGATGTTGTTGCCCTGGGGATATGACGATTATCACGATGGAATCCAAAGAAGATGGTT
This sequence comes from Akkermansiaceae bacterium, assembly GCA_041753485.1. Taxonomy (GTDB): domain Bacteria; phylum Verrucomicrobiota; class Verrucomicrobiia; order Verrucomicrobiales; family Akkermansiaceae; genus Luteolibacter. The sequence goes on along the minus strand of JBGSUP010000092.1, from coordinate 10,619 downwards.
CGGGTATGCAGGGGCATAGTTGGCTCGATACGGAGCCAAACGACCCCACAAAGGGCGCGGTCGGACATTACCCGAACGGAGGCAAAAAGGGTAAGAAGCCAGGCGACAGAGCTGATAATGGGAAAAAGGCGACTACCAAAACCGACTATAGAGTCTGTCCAGAAACTAAGAAGGAGCTTAAGGATTCGATGAAGGAGCATTCGGATGATGACTATGATGCAGGTAATTACGGAGACCGAAACTGCACGGGGTGGGCATGCGAGAGACTTCAAGATGCCGGATTGCATCCTCCTTTAGATCCGAAACAACAGGGAATTGGGCCGAGAGATCATGCAGATAACCCAGAACCTAATCCTAACTACTAGATGCTTTGTTGTGTGTGATAGAGAAACAAACAAAATATACCCGGTTTTGGGTAATCAAAAATTTTAAACGGATATGAAAATCGCTTCAAATGTTGTTTTTGGAATCGGTCTTGCTGCATACTTGATCGCATGCAGGTTTATAGGAAGCGCTACCGCAGAGATTTTTTCCGATGTAGGAAATGCATTTTGTCTAATCGCAATCTACCTGAGAATTTGTATTCTTGGAATCACATCGCGTGTACGGGGTCAGTGAAAGCGCCGGGATAAACCGGTTTGGAAACGAGGAATGAATAGGGTCAGTCCCGAATGGCGCTAACTTACTGAGTAGTCTTTAGGATAGACTACACGCCATCCTGCCTGTATGGTTTTCGCATGCCGAAGATTGACGGACGGACTTTGGATCACGGAACCAGCGAGCATATCAGAATCCTTGCTGTGCGGAGGGTGCGGAAGGACAAGGAGAAGCCCAGCGAAGTAATAAAATCCCTCGGCCTGTGCTGGACCACGATTTACCGCTGGTTGCGCGCCCACGACAAAGGCGCGGTGCAGAAACTCAAATCAAGCAAAGCGACAGGTCCGGCACCTAAACTTACCGAAAAACAAAAACAGAAGGTTCGCACATGGATCGTGGGAAAATTTTACAAGTTTCACATATTCCTTCGTGACGATGAAAATAATCGGAGTGGCTGGGGTTGGAGGGTATGGAGTGCCCGCGAAAGTTGATCTGTAAGCGCTCAACAGATGGGCGTCGGGTGTTTCTGGCGTAAGCGGGGTCCGAACCGACAGTTCCTCCCGACGCGTGACTCGTCGCCAAAGCCAGCCTTCATGACCACCATAGCCTCAGCTGTGGTCGAGGTCGCGCGGCCGGCTCCGGTCCCGGGATTGATCGCGTGTCTTCCGCGAGTTTCCGCTTTCCCGCAGGGGCCCTGGCGACTAAACTCGGGCCGTCATGAGCAGTTGCGGCCCGAAAGTAAAAATGGATCCAAGCCTGCACCGCGGGCAGAAGCCGTCGTGGATCAAGGTCCGACTCCCCAACAACCCGGAGTTCTGGTCCACCAAATCGCTGATCACCGATCTGAAACTGGTGACGGTCTGCGAGGAGGCCCAATGTCCCAACCGCTGGGAATGCTGGAGCCAGCGCACTGCGACCTTCATGATCGCCGGGGAAAAGTGCACCCGCGCCTGCGGTTTCTGCGCGGTCAAAACCGCCAAACCCGACGCGCTCGAAGCCGATGAACCGCAACGCGTCGCCGAGGCCACCCGCCGCATGGGACTGCGCCACGTGGTGATCACTGCGGTCGCCCGCGACGATCTCCGCGATGGCGGCGCGGAGCATTTCAAACGGACCATCGAGGCCGTCCGCGAGGCGAATCCGGCGACCATCATCGAGGTGCTGGTGCCCGACTTCAATGACCGTGACTGGGCATTGCAGATGGTGATGGAGGCACGCCCGCACATTTTCAACCACAACATCGAGACCGTCGAGCGGCTCACGCCGCTGGTCAGATCGCGCGCCCAATACCAGCGCAGCCTCACCGTGTTGAAAAAAGCAAGGGCGATGGTCAGCGGCAAGGTAGCCACCAAGAGCGGCATCATGCTGGGACTCGGCGAGCAGCGTGAGGAGTTGCTCCGCGCCTTCGATGACCTTCGCGCCCATGACGTGACCGTGCTCACACTCGGCCAATACCTGCGTCCGACGCCCAAACACCTGCCGGTGGTCGAATTCATTCATCCGGAGGTGTTTGATGAATACAAGGCGATCGCGCTGGAAAAAGGCTTCCGCCACGTCGCCAGCGGCCCGCTTGTTAGAAGTTCTTATCACGCCGCGGAGTTCCGCCCGGAACTTGACGTGCTGGAAGCCATTGAAGCCGACCTGCGCGCCATGAAGGGCATCGAGCTCGGTCCCGAACACCTGCCGTTGCCATCGATCAAGCCGGAACTCGAAAAGGCCATCGCCTGATGAAACACTGGTTGATCAAATCGGAACCCGACGTCTTCTCCATCGATGATCTCGCCAAGGTCAAACGTGAACCCTGGACGGGAGTCCGGAACTATCAGGCGCGCAATTTCATGTGGAAGGACATGCGCCCGGGGGATTCCGCGCTGTTCTATCATTCCAACGCCAAGCCACCCGGCATTTCGGGTGTCGCCAGGGTGGCAGGACCGCCGTATGCCGATGCCACCCAGTTTGATCCGGAGAGCGAATACTTCGATCCCAAGGCGACAAGGGAGAGCCCGCGCTGGTGGCTGGTGGATTTCGAGTTTGTCGGAAGGTTCCCGGAAATGCTCCCGCTTGAGGCGCTGAAGGCCGATCCCATACTGAGGGAAATGCAGGTCTGCCAGCGTGGCACCCGGCTCTCGATCACACCGGTGGACCCGCTGCATTTCAAGCGTGCCTGCAAGTTGGCGGGATTCAAGTGAGTCAGTGATCGAGCTTCAACTTCTTGAGCTTCGGTTCGATGACGAAGCGGCAATACGGGTTCTTCGACTTGTTCTGGAAGTAGTAGTCCTGATGGTCGGCGGGTGCCGGATAAAACTCGCGGGCTCTGACGATTTCGGTGACGATCGGGCTCTTGAACCCGGCGGCAGCAGCAGCTTTCGAGGCCTCGGCGGTCTTTTTCTGTTCGTCGGAGTGATAGAAGATCGCGGAGCGGTATTGCGTGCCCACGTCATTGCCCTGGCGGTTGAGCGTGGTGGGATCATGGAGTTCCCAGAACCAGTCGAGGATTTTTCCGAAAGTGATTTTCTTCGGATCAAACACCACCTGCACGACTTCCGCGTGGCCGGTGTCGCCATTGCAGACCTGGGCATAGGTCGGGTTTTTCACCGCGCCGCCCATGAAGCCGGAGGTGGCGGAGTAAACCCCGTCGAGCTGGCGGTAGGCGGCCTCGATGCACCAGTAACAACCGGCTCCGAGGGTGGCGGTCTCCGCTCCGGCGGGGACTTCAGGCATGGCGGCTGGTTTTTCGGACATGGTGGGTTTGGCGGGTTCGCAGGAGGCCAGCATCGGCAGAATGGCGAGCATGGCAAGGATGGGAAGTTTCATGGCGGGAACAGGTTCCGCGGTTGCTCTCCTTGATCAGGAAATCAGGAACCCGCGTGAGTGAAGCATCGATGCCGGTCCCGCGCATGCGATTTTTTCGGGAGACCGGGAAATCCGCAGCGGCGGAATCTTCCGCTTGGCTGCCCTGCCCTGTGGCTGCATGGTTTTTCCCATGACCCGCTTCCGCCCTTGCATCGACCTCCATCAGGGAAAGGTGAAACAAATCGTTGGCGGCAGCCTGCGCGACGATGGCGAGGGGCCGCGGGAGAACTTTGTTTCGGACCTCCCGCCGGCATGGTTCGCCGATCGATTCCGGGCGGACGCGCTGACCGGCGGTCACGTGATCAAGCTGGGACCGGGCAACGACGAGGCGGCACGCGAGGCGCTGGCAGCCTGGCCGGGCGGGCTGCAGATCGGCGGTGGGATTTCAGCGGAAAATGCCGGGGATTGGCTCGATGCCGGAGCGAGTCATGTGATTGTGACCTCGGCCTTGTTCGATGCGAGGGGGAATTTTCTAGCAGACACGCTGGAGCAACTCGTCAAAGCAATCGGCACCGATAAGCTTGTCATCGACCTGTCATGCCGCCGGAGCCAGGGCGGCTGGACGGTGGCGATGAACCGTTGGCAGACACTCACAGAAATGGAGGTCACGCATGCCACGCTCGACTGGCTGGCACCGCATTGCGCCGAGTTCCTGATCCATGCGGCGGATGTGGAGGGACTCTGCTGCGGCATCGATGCGGATCTCGTTTCGCTGCTAGGTTCTTGGGGGAAAATCCCGGTCACCTACGCCGGTGGCGCGGCCACAATGGATGACGTGCTGCGGGTGGAGAGTGCCGGCCAGGGCAAGGTGGATGTCACCGTGGGCAGCGCCTTGGATTTGTTCGGCGGCAAGGGGCTGGGTTACCAGGATCTGGTGGCTTGGAACCGGCGGCCGGATTAAAGCCCGCGAACCGTCAGTCGATCCCAACAGGCGCAATCGCGCCAATCCGCGAAACTCCCGCGATAGGGGCGCAGCCGACCTTGCGAGGCCACGAAATCACCGGCCACCAGCACTTCGTTCATGGCCACGGCGGACTTGATCGAGCGCACGACCGGAAAGTTTCCGCTCAGGACGCGCCGGGTGAGTGATTGCATTGTGCGATGGCCGGCACCGGTGACGAGATTCACCGCAAGCACGCCTCCCGGTGCGATCGCGCGGCGGAGGTTTTGCAGCAAACCGGCGTCCCAGGCCTGCGGCCGGAAGACATCGGTCTTTCCAGCCAGATAGATATCATCAATGACCACATCGAAGGTCCGGCGGTTCTTCGCGAGCCACGGATAGGCATCACCCAGGATGACCTCGATGCCCAGCGCATCCAGATCCATGTGCTTGCGGGCGATGCCGACGATTTCCGCATCAATGTCAATGGCGGTGAGCTGGCAATCCGGCAGCAGGTGGCGAAGAATGCGGAAAGCGGTGCCGCCGGCGAGCCCCAGCATGAGCACCGAGCGCGGCGGATGGGTGGCCGCAAGCAATGGTGCCGCGGCGATCATGTCCCATGCCAGACCGGTGAGGAAACGCCGCTTGTGATGCGACGCGTGGATGGCTCCCGCCACGCGGAACTCGGTGGCGAGATCCGATTTCCAAATCTCAAGCGACTGGTGGCGGGTGTGGACGATTTCGATGCGGCGCATTCCGGGCTCAGGGTGAACCTGAATCCGGATGATGAAAGCTGGAAATATCCGACGCCTTGTGCAACTGCCGCTCGTGCAGCCAGAGGAAGATCACGGGAGTGACGATGAGGATGTGGATCAAGCTGGATATCATTCCGCCGATGACCGGAGTGGCGAGGGGTTTCATGACTTCCGCCCCCTGGCGGCTGCTCCACATGATGGGCAGCAGGCTGGCGACGGTGGTGGCCACGGTCATGACTTTCGGGCGCAGCCGGAGCTTGGCTCCGTCCTTGACCGCCTGGATGAGATCCGCGCGGGAAAAGGCGCTGCCGAGTTTCGCCATGCTCGTCTTCACGGAATCCTCCAGATAGACGACCATCACCACGCCGGTCTGCACGGCGGTGCCGAAGAGCGCGATGTAGCCGACCCAGACCGCGCCGTTGAAGTTGTAGCCTAACATTTTCTGGAGTAGCACGCCTCCGCTCAGGGCGAAGGGCACGGCGAGCATGACGTGCGCGGCTTCCATGCCGCTGCGGAAAACCATGAAAAGCAGCACGAAAATGACCATCATCACCATCGGAAACACCAGCCACATGGTCTTGGTGAAACGGCGCTGATTTTCGTATTCGCCCGTCATCTTGTAGGTCATGCCCTCCCAGTTGACGGTCTTGAGTTTCGCCTCGATCTCCTCAACAAAGCCGCCGAGGTCGCGGTCCTGGACATTCGCCTGCACATAACTCCGGAGCTTGCCGTTTTCCGAAGCAATCTCATTGGCGCCGATGCTGCGGGTGATTTTGGCGACCATTCCGATCGGAATGTAGGGCGTTTCCATTCCCTCGCCACCACTCATCCCGGGCTTCGCGGCGATGAGAATCCGGCTGAGTTTCTCAATATCATCACGTTCTCCTCGTTCCACCCTGATCTGGATGGGGAAACGTTGGCGACCCTCGATGGTGGTGCTGACATTCTTTCCCCCGATGGAGATTTCCACCGCGTCCAGAACATCCTTCGCGCTCAGGCCGTAGCGCGCCATGGCGATGCGATCGACTTCGATGTTCAGATAGGGTTTTCCCTGCACGCGGGATGGGGAAACTCCGGCGGCACCCGGGACTTCGTTGATGAGTTTTTCGATCTCGAAGGCCTTGCGCTGGATGGCGTCAAGGTCGTCGCCATAGATCTTCACGCCGACCTGGGCGCGGATGCCGGTGTAGAGCATGAGGATGCGGTTCTCGATTGGCTGTAGGAAGGCGGGCACGTAGCCGGGCACGTCCTTCATCTTCCCGGTGAGCTCTGCCTTGAGTTTCTCCATGGTCATGCCTTCGCGCCACGCGGGGTTTCGCTTCACGCGGAAACGTCCGTTAGGAATGTATTCGGGTTTGAGCATGATGGTGGTTTCCAACATCTCGGTGGGCGCGGGATCGGTGGCGGTTTCAAAACGTCCGAGCTTGCCGGCCACGGTCTCCACTTCGGGAGTGGCGGCGATGATCTGGTCCTGCCAGGACATCACGCGATGGATTTCCTTGAAGCCGGTTTTCGGCATCAGCACCGGCATGTGGAGCAGGCTGCCTTCGTTGAGTGGCGGCATGAATTCCTTGCCGAAGCCCGCGAACAAGTCCGCGGTGCGGGTGAAGCCGGCATCGGCGAGTTGTTTGGTGGTTGCGCGCGGCAGGCCGAATGCAATCAGCATGCAAAACGCCAGCAGCAACACTGCGGAGCCGACGACCGTCTTGCGATGATCCAGCGCCCATGAGAGCGCCGGATCGTAGATGCGCATGAGGAAGCTCATCACGATGTTGCGGTCTTCCTCATGATAAGGACCGCGCACCAGGAACGAGCAGAGTACGGGCACCAGCGTCACGCCTAACAAGGTGGCCCCGAGCATGGCGAAGGTCTTGGTGAAGGCCAGCGGGTGGAACAGCTTGCCCTCCTGGCCGGTGAGCGCGAAGACGGGCAGGAACGCGAGAAGAATGATGCCCATCGCGAAGAAGATGGGGCGTCCGACCTGCTGGGATGCGGTGAGCGTCGTCTGCCATCGCTCGGCGGCGGTGAGCGGCCGGCCTTTCTCCCTCTCCTCCGTCTCGCAATGCCGGATGACATTCTCCGTCACCACGATGGCCGCATCCACCAGCACGCCGATGGCGATGGCGATTCCTGTTAGCGACATGATGTTGCTAGTGATGCCGAGTTGCTTCATCAGCAGGAACGAAATGAGGATCGAGATCGGCAGCGGCAGCGTGACGATGAGGATGCTGCGGAAGTGCCACAGGAAAATGATGTGGGCCAGGGTGACGAGGATGATTTCCTCGACGAGCGCATGCTTGAGCGTGTCGATGGTGCGGTCGATCAACTCGCTGCGGTCGTAAAACGGGCGGATGGTGACGCCGGGCGGCAGGCTGGCGGCGATCTCGTCGATCTTTTCTTTCACGCGTTCGATCACGGCTTTCGCATTCTCGCCGGTGCGCATGACGACGGTGCCGCCGACGGCTTCGTGGCCGTTCAAATCAAGCGCGCCACGGCGGAAGTCACCGCCGATCTGGATGGTGGCGATGTCCTTTAGATAGATCGGCGTTCCGTTCACCGCCTTGACGGTGACGAGTTCCAGATCCTCGGGTCCGGTGACGAGACCGACACCGCGCAGCACGAATTCCGCCCCGTTTTCCTCCACGATTTTGCCGCCGACGTTGAGGTTGGCGTCCTGCACGGCGGTCATCACTTCCATCAGCGTGACGTTCGCGGCACGCATCTTGGTCGATGATATCTCGACCTGATATTGTTTCACAAACCCACCGATGCTGGCGACTTCCGCGACGCCCTGCACGCTGGCGAGATCATAACGGATCTTCCAATCCTGGAGCGAGCGGAGTTCCGCGAGATCATAGCCGCCGTCCGGCGCCTTCGCGGGATCGACATGCAGATAATACTGATAGATCCATCCGAGACCGGAGGCGTCCGGACCTAACTGGGGTGTCACGCCCTCGGGCATCTGCCCTTGGAGGAAATTCAGCCGCTCCAGGACCCGGGCGCGGGCGAAGTAGGTATCGACCTTGTCCTCAAAGATGATGGTCGCGAGTGAAAACCCGAACATCGAGGTCGCGCGGACCTCCTTCACTCCGGCAAGTCCTTGCAGGCCGGTGGATAGCGGGAAGGTCACCTGGTCCTCGACCTCCTGCGGGCTGCGGCCCATCCAGTCGGCGAAAACGAGCACCTGGTTTTCCGTGAGATCCGGGATGGCGTCCACCGGCGTGAGGCGGACGGCACGGATGCCGAGGGCGATGATGAGCAAGGTTCCGCAGAGGACGAGGAAGCGGTTCTTCAGGCTCCATTCGATGACTTTTTCGATCATGGTTTGATCTCCTTTCCACATTCGAGCATCTCCGCGCCGAAGAAGGGATTTGCCATGGAGCGTTTGCCGCTTTGGATCCAGCGGGCTTTTTTCGGCACGCCGGGGATGCCTTGATCCACCATGGGACACTCGTAGATTTGAAACTCCGGCGTTTGCCCGGCCTTGCGCAGCGGTTCGAGCGCGGCGGTGGCGGCGACCGAGAATTTGTGAAAGGCGATGCGGGCTGATTTGATGTCCTCGAAGCCATGGAAGTGGCGGGCTTTGTCGAGATCATCGAAGTTTTCGACATTTGGGCGCAGGAGTTTCACCATGGTTCCGGTGACTTTCATTGCGGGTTCGCTGGCGGTGTTGAATGTTGCCAGGTCATCCGCGGCGAGCGCGGCGGCCATGGCGTCGGCGACCTTGATGAACTCCGCGATGGATTTCTTCTGCTCCTCATTGAGCGCGGTTTGTGCGGTCACGGGCATCACGGTTTCGGGCGGGCTCATGAACGCGCGGTTCATTTCCGCCTGGCCGTCTATCAGGAGGTTGCCGTTGGTGACGACGGAGTCGCCCTCCCTGAGTCCTGATAGAACCTCGACGTGCGTGTCGCCGCGTCGGCCGGTTTTGACGACCGTATGGGCGTAGGCGCCGCCGTCCTGATCGATGTAAACGACGGCCTCGGTCCCGGTTTCGATCACGGCGGGGCGCGGAACGGTTAGGACGGAGGGCGCTTCGATCTCGACCGCGCCATCGGCATAAAGCCGGTGAAGCAGTTCGCGGCGGCCGTTGACGAGCGGGTTGTCCAGCTCGACGCGGACTTTGGTGGAGCGGGTGGCTTCCTCGAAGTTCGGATCGATGAAGGTGATTTTCCCGGTGAACTCTTTGCCTGGAATCGAGGGGGTGGTGGCTCTAACGACGAGGCCGGGTTTGATCCATGGCATGTCCTGTTCGTAGGCGCGGAACATGAACCACATGGTGGAGAAATCCGCGATCTCGAAGAGCTGCTCGCCGGTCATCACATATTGTCCTTCATAAACCGATTTGGCGACGACGGTGCCGCTGATCGGTGCGAGAATCTGTGAGGTGAGCGAATCGGCGGGCTTTTGGTCGAGGGCATCGATCTGCGCCAGGGAGAGTCCCATCTGGCGGAGACGGAGTGCGGTGTTAGACTTCAACTCGCCGCCGAGCTGGCGGTATTCGCGCTCGGCCTGGAGTAGAGACGGGCTGTAGAAATCGGCGAGCGGCTGACCTTCGGTGACTTCGGCTCCGATGTAGTTCACGTGTAGCTTGTCGATGCGGCCATCCACGTAGGCGGAGAGGAGGCGGTGACGCATGTCGTTGTCGTCGATGGTGCCGGAAACCCGCAATGTGCGAACAAGCGGGCGGGTTTTCGCTTCAGCGGTCTGCACATGCAGCACTTGGATCTGATTCTGGGTGAGGGCGACGACATTGCCGCCGCCGGATTCATCGAAGCCTTTTTCGCCTTCGTAAACGGGGGTGAGTTCCATGCCACAGATGGTGCAGCGTCCGGGTTTATCGCTCTTGATCCACGGGTGCATGGCACTCTGATAGAAGAGCGGCTTGCGTTCCGCCGTGGCGGTTTTTTCGGCAGCGGGATTGAGTTTCCGCATTGCGAACCAGGTGCCGGATGCGGCTAACAGGGCGGTGATGAGGATGGTGAGGAATGTTCTCATGGTTTCAGCGGTTGGGGACCAGGGATTGGAGTTCTTCAAGCGCCGCGAGCTGCATGGCGAGCATGCGGCGTTGTTCGAGACGGATGGCAAAGAGCGAGCGGGCGGAATCGAGCAGGTCGTTGAGTGGCGCTTTGGAGCTGATCCATGCGGCCTCGGTGGTTTGGGTGGCCTTGAGGGCTTTTTCGTGGATTTCTCCGGCGAAGGCGTGGGCCTGGGCGGCGGCGTTGGCAGCCTCGGTGGCGGCTGCTAGAACCATCGCAGCGACCTCGCGACGCATGGTTTCCACATCGCTGTTAGCAGCGAGTTCGCGGCTTTTCGCGGTGGCGATTTTCGCCTGATAGGAGTGATCGTTGAACCATGGCAGGCTCATTTTCACTCCGAAGGTCGTGCTGCGGTAGTCGCCGCCCGAGTATATTTTGGTGTCGATGCCGACGGCGACTTCCGGCAGGCGCTCGCGGTCGGCGATGCGGGTCTCCGCGTTGGCGGCGCCAGCCATTTCCTTCATCGCACGGACTCTGGGATTCGCATGCGGGATG
>JBGSUP010000091.1:0-1806 GCA_041753485.1 Akkermansiaceae bacterium | reverse complement strand
CCCTTGGAATGGCTGGCGGCCTCGTGCGGCAGGGCGGAACTTGGCCGTTATTTCGATCGCTCGCTGATGTTTTCCGCCTTGATCTTGCTGCCCCTGCTGTTGCGGCGGATCCGGCGGCTGCGGGCTGCACCGGGTGGGATGGGTGAGGATTTGCGGACACGTTTTCCGTGGCATCAGGCGGCCTTGCAGGTCGTGATCGGCTGCGTGATTGCCGGCGGGTTGTTGTGGGCGATGGGTGCCATCCTCGAAGCGGCGGGAGCTTACGTGCCGAAATCCGACATGCCCGGAAGCGGCAAGATGCTCTCGAAAATCGTGATTCCGGCGGTGGCGGCCCCCTTGGTGGAGGAATGGTTGTTTCGCGGCATTCTGCTGGGTCTGTGGCTGCGTTTTGCGAAGCCGGCCGCCGCCTGCATCGGCACCTCGCTGGTATTCGCCTTCGTGCATTTCCTCAAACCGCCCGATGGAACGGAAATCGCCGCTCCGGGAAATCCATTCGCGGGTTTTGAGCTGCTCGGGGCAATCCTCCGCAATTTTACCGATCCCTTGTTTTTCGCCACGGATTTCGCCACGCTCTTGGGGGTGGGCCTGATCCTCGCTTGGGCGCGGGTGCGCACCGGAGCGCTGTGGTTTTCGATCGGCTTGCACGCCGGGTGGGTCGCCGCCTTCAAAGCCTTCAACCTGCTCTATCAGGCCGTGGACGGGCACCCGCTGCGGCCGTGGGGTGTGGGTGACAGCTTGCGCTCCGGGCTGCTGCCGCTGCTTGCCCTGGGTGTTACCGCGATCGTCTGTCATTTCGCGTTGAAGCGCTTTAGCCGCGCATCACAGTGACCACGAACACCCTGCGGCAGCCCGCGCGGTGGAGGGTTTTGGCACATTCGTGAACGGTCGAACCGGTGGTCAGCACGTCATCGACGAGCACCGCTCCCTGCGGTGAAGTCTCGATCCAGCGGCGGCCGTGACGGGTGATTTCAAAGGCCCCGCGGAGGTTCTCCATGCGTTGCTTGCGGCTGAGGCGGGTTTGGGTTTCGGTGGTGCGCGTCCGGTGCAAGGCATGGACGACAGGCAGGCCGGAGTGCTTGGCGAGAGCGCGGGAAATTTCTACCGCTTGGTTGAAATGGCGGTGCTGCTGGCGCTTGCGGTGGAGCGGCACCGGCACCAAGGGCCAGCCACCCGCCACTGCCTCTGCCAGCCGCGGATCGGCGAAGGCCTCGCTGCCAAGGCGGCCGAGTTCGCCGGCAAGGTGGATCTCCCGGCCGTATTTCAAGCGATGGATCAAGTCCAGCGTGCGTGGATCGCGGACGGTCGCCGGACGTGCGAATTCGAAGGAAAAGCGCAAGTCCTTGCAGTTCGGGCAGGCGAAGGGATGACCGATGATTCCCGGAAACATCTCGCCACAGGATTGGCAGAACGGCTCGGCGAGTCGGGGCAGGTCCGCGTCGCAGTCATCACAGAGCGCCCTGCCGTGAGTCAGGCCCGCACCGCAAAGTGCGCAGACCGGCGGGTAGAAAAGATCCAGGACCCGCGCCGCCACGCGTCTCCAGCGAGGCATTTCATGAGCGGACGGCATGGGCATCGGAAGGACTGGCGATGAGGTAGTGGGCCAACACGCCCGCCATGAGAATGGCGGCCGACGGCACCAGGCCGTGGTGGAGCAGGTTTCCTGAACCGGCAAGAGCCTTGCTGTCGATGGCCCGGCCCAGGTTGGCGAGCAGGTGATTTGCAAACCACCAACCCGCATGCAAGCCCACGGGCAGCCACAGCGAGGCGGTGCGCCATCGCGCGTATGCCAGCACCACACCGAGCGTC
>JBGSUP010000090.1:0-8200 GCA_041753485.1 Akkermansiaceae bacterium | reverse complement strand
TCGGCCTACCTCGATCTTGGCAATTACATCAACGCCGCCAAGGGAACCGCCGCCGGGAAGTTCATGCTAACAGCCACTCTTTCTCAAACCGCTTCCGCAAGCTCCAATTGGCTCTCTATTGGCTTCGCGGCCGAGAACGCGCCCGGACTTTCGAGGGATTTCACCAACAGCGGATCGGGCGACACCACCACCGGCGTGGGATCGGTTGTTTACCGCACCACCAACTTCCTCGCGGGATTTCGCGGGCAGTTGGCATCCGCCGCGCCCAACCGGACCGGCGACATTGCCGCCACGGGAGACCGCACCGTCACCATCACCTTGGACTTGACCCCGGCAGGAGGCTACAACGGGAGCAGCAATTTCGGGACGGTTTACTTTTCGGAGACCGGTCTGGGCGCGCTCGGGTCCGTTTCTGGTTATACCTTTACCAGCAATCAAACCATCAGATCGCTGCTCATCTCGAAGTCCGGGAACATCACCACCGGCAGCTGCGCCAACCTGACACTCACCCAACTGGCGGCCGGAGCCAACACCTATGCGGACTGGATCGGTGGCTTCGCCTTCACCGGCTTCACCACTCCGGACCGCGGTGCCACGGGGGATCCGGACAATGACGGTCTTGCCAATGCCTTGGAGAACCTCATGGGCAGCAGCCCGGAGGTGTTGAGTCCGGGGCTAACGGCTGTCTCCTCAGCTGATGGCAAGCTGGTCTTCCGCCACACGCTCAACGCCAGTCCGGCCACGGATCTGACCGGTGCCCATGAGTGGTCCACCGATCTGGTGACTTGGCATGCCTCCACTGCCAGCGCGGGCGGCATCACCGTGACCTTCGGCACCCCGGTGGTGATCACGCCGGGCACGCCGGAACTGGTCGAGGTCACTGCCACGGTCAGCGGCGATCCGGTAACGAGCGTCTTCGTCCGCTTCAAGGCGACCCACCAGCCTGAGTTCTAAAAATTGGGGGATGTGGCGCAAATTTGCATATTTAATACGCACAGCAGCATTGATTCCCCAACCACACTCTGGTAAGTCTTGATTTACATTGTGATCGCACGCAACACCTTGTTGATCATTTTGAAACCCCAAAACCCGCCTTGATTCATGAAATCCGTCTTGTCGCGAACACGCCACCGCGGCTTTGCGCTCGTAGTCACCCTCTCGTTGATGATGCTGCTAACCATCATCGCCGTGGGGCTGCTCACGCTTTCGAGCGTTTCCCTGCGTTCCAGCAGCCAGAGCTCCGCCCTCGCGACGGCCCGCGCGAACGCACGCATGGCACTCATGCTCGCAATCGGTGAATTACAGAAACAGGCGGGCCCGGACCAGCGGGTGAGCGCCACTGCCGGTCTCACCGGCACGCCGCCAAATCCGAACTGGACCGGCGTTTGGCGTGCCGACCAGGATGATTCCCTGCCTGTGTGGCTCGTCAGCGGCGACCAGCCCGATCCGGCGGTGGCGCTGCCGGCCCAATCCTCCGTCCCTCTGCTCGCTGCCGATCCAGTCAAGCCCAACTCCGAGCTGCGGGTTCCGCTGATCCAGATCACCAAACCGAACGGCGCGGGCGGCTTGGGCTGGTGGGTGGGTGATGAAGGCGTGAAAGCGCGCGTCGATCTCGCCAAACCCAAGGCGGCGGCACCCAACAACCAGTCCCGCTTGGCCCGCTCCCAGTCCTCGCTCGAGCCGGGCCTGCTCGCGCTTGGCAGCGGATTCGAACAACTTGGACCCGACTCCACGGTTGACAAGCGCACCCTGATTTCAATGGAAACCGTGGATTTCGCCACCTCAAACGACGATCTGCCCCGCACCCATTTCGACGATCTCACCTCCGGCGGCTACGGGCTGCCGGTCAATGTCACCCAAGGCTGCCTGAAAACCGATCTTTCACTGCTTTTCGACCGCTCCCAACAGAGCAAGACATTCTCTTCGGACTATCTGGGTGCCAGGGGCAACAACGGCTTGCCAAGCCAGACCTACACCGTCACTTCACCCGAAAAATTCTACCTCAGTGACACCATCCGCACCCGTGTTGTCGGCGGCACCGGCCCGAATTGGGGGATTCTTTGGAACTATGCGCGCCAGTGGAGGAATCTTTCAGGGCAACAAATGCCGCTGATTCTATCATCTCCGGTCGTATCAACGGATCCCCGCACCCACGACTGGCTCCCCTACAAGTCGGCCGGGAACGGTGGCGCCTTCAGTCAGGACACGCAACACACCAACAGCCCGGTCACTCCGGTGATCTCGCACCTGCAAATCGGATTCCGCCTGCAAACTCGGCCCACCGGGCAGCCGGACCGCTACCAGTTGCAAATGCAGATCAAACCGGTGGTCGGCATCTGGAATCCATACAACGTGCCCATCGCCGCCAACAAATACATCTTCGACTGGGGCGTATTCCCGTGGCTGCGCTATGGAACCGGCATTTCCACTGGCGGATCGGTTGCACTGCCACCCGATACCGATGCGGGCGGCTCCACGTCCCCCGTGGTCGAAGTCTGGATGCGCGATCAGTGGAAATTGGTGGAGAGTGCCGCCACCAAAGGTCGGACCCGTTTCACCATGGAAACCGACCCGGTGGACCTGCAACCCGGTGAATTCAGGCTGTTCTCGGTCTCCGCATCCACCGACATGAGCAGCAGGAACAGGTTGAGGTCGGCATGGAACGAGGAAGGGGCCTACGTGACGGATTTGATCAAGGCGAATGGCAACCCGGCAATCCTCACCGGAACCCTGCCGAACGGAACGCCGCGCTATATCTGGATCGGCGACATGTTCCTGGATGATGTGCAGAAAGCCGCCGCGGACGCCTGGGGCCCGAGCACCCGCGACCGTTTCCCGGACGTCCTCATGGACAACGCGACGCATAGTTTCCTGACGTTCAAAGCCAATAATGACAATGGCTCGATCACCCGCTGTGGCGACATCTGGAACACCGGCACTGGCACTCCCTACTCAGTGCCGGAGCGCATCCTCTCCGGTGCCACCTCCAGCAGCACCACCAAAAAGGCGAAATACAAGGTCACCGATCTCGCGCTCCCCGGCGGCTACGAGCACCTCGCCACCTGGGCATTTTTCCTCCGTCCCACCACCCAGATCGAGAATGTGAATGCCAACCAGCGCCTGCGTGGCTGGGTGGATGCCAACCCGCGCTCCCTCGCCATCAACCCCCGCTGGGAAGGCGCGGTGGCCCCTGATGGCAAGCGGCAGGGCTGGAACCTGACCAGCGCCCTCATCGGTGGCGCGCACGGCACCGGACTGCCCGCGCAGATTGTCGGCGATGGAGGCGGCGGCAACCGGGGACTCGTCGCGGAAGCCAGCGAGGGCAGTGAGAACATCGAACCCCAGATCGGCAACGACTTGTCGCGTTATCAGGGGCTCGGCGGTGCCTCCAACACCGCAGTCGGCGGCCAGTCACATGTCATGATTTACGACGTCCCGAGAACTCCGCTGGTCTCCATCGGCCAATTCCAACACGCCCAGCTCAGCCGTTACAGCTTCGAACCCGGCTTTGTCGTGGGGAACTCATACGCCGACTTGAAGATCCCGCTCGAGTCCACCATCGCGGAGGATTTCAATGGTTTCACCGGCCATCAGATCTCCGACATCTCTTATGACGTGAACAAGCGGCTGTGGGATGATTTCTATTTTTCCACCTTCGGCCTCGACTATCAGGGACCCACCGGCAGCACGTTCGATTTGGTTTACAATTACTCCCAAGGTGCATTCCCGCTTGCCAATCCAAGGATGTTGTTTGCGCCGGAGGCGTCGGACCAGTCCATTGACAAGTGGATGCGTGTTGTGGGCAACAGACTGCCCGAGGCGATCTCCTCGCGCAT
Source organism: Akkermansiaceae bacterium (assembly GCA_041753485.1). GTDB lineage: Bacteria > Verrucomicrobiota > Verrucomicrobiia > Verrucomicrobiales > Akkermansiaceae > Luteolibacter. The sequence goes on along the minus strand of JBGSUP010000090.1, from coordinate 4,364 downwards.
CCGCATCGCCGGTGCCTTCAATATCAACTCCACTTCGAAAACCGCCTGGAAAGCGGTGCTTTCCTCCATGGGTGCCTCGGAACTGCCACGGATCGACCCCACGAATGCAGCAGCCCCGGTCTGGGAAAACCCCAAGGGAGTGCGCTTCAACCGCTTCGGCCACGTCGCCACCGCCGACGCATTCAAAAAGGGCGGTGACGGTCAGGATCCCGCGTTCTGGCTTGGCTGGCGGGAACTCGATGGGGATGAACTCGACAAACTCGCCGATGAGATCGTCAAGGAGATCAGAGGCCGTGGCCCCTTCCGCTCTCTGGCGGAATTCGTCAACCGCGACCCGTCCGCTTCCAATACCGAGCACCGCCGCAAGGGACCGCTGCAGGCCGCACTCGATCGAACCGTGAACCTGGGTCTGCCGACCAGCGTTAGTGACAAGCCCGCCCAGAAACCCAGTGGTCCGTTTTCCAATGCCATCCGCGGCGAGAGCCAGGCGGTCGGGCATGCCGGCTACCTGATGCAGGGCGACTTGCTGCAGAGTCTCGGCCCGATCCTCCAGGCCCGCTCCGACTACTTCCGCGTCCGCGCCTATGGCGAGGCGCGCGATGCCGGGGGCAAGGTGATCGCACGGGCATGGTGCGAGGCCTTCGTCCAGCGCGGAGCCTCCTACGTCGATCCCTCGGATAAGCCGGAGACCCGTGTCGGCTCTCTTGCCAAAGCCTCAAACCAGAACTTCGGCCGCCGCTTCGATCTCGTTTCCTTCCGCTGGCTGGCTCCTGATGAAATCTAACCAAACAAACCGATGAATCTCCGCTGCATCCTTGCCCTGGCCGTCCTCGCAATCCCGGCATTCGGCCAGACTCCGCCGTTTAAAACCCGCATCCTGACGATTTCGACCGATCAAGCGCTCGAAAACGCGTTTTTCATGAACGCGGGCAAAGTTGAGCCATTCGTCACCGACCGCAGCGGCTTGGGCAGCCCGTTTGATTACGCGGGAACACGGCAATTCGTCCTCCGCGCCAGTGCCGACGAATTCGCCGCAAAACCGCCGGTTCCGGCACCGCTTGCCTCGGTGCTGCTGCCAGAGCAGGCGAAGCTGGTCCTGCTGGTCACCGCGCACATGCCCGACAACAAGCTCAAGTTGACCGCCTATGATGTCTCTTCGGGAGCTTTCGGTCCCGGCGATTACCGGGTGTTCAATTTCTCAGAGAAAACCGTGTCGCTAATTCTCGGAAGAGCCAAATTAGCACTCAAGCCGAATGAGGAAAAGATTGTGTCGGACGCCGCCTTGCAGGACAAGGCGCTTGATGTCGTGGTCCAGATCGCCCAGGTCGAAAACGGTGCCCTGAAACGCGTTTACGCCAGCGCCTGGGGCCACCAGCCGGTGAAACGCAATTTTGTGTTCCTGTTCAACGGCAACCATCCGACACGCCCGATCGCCATCCGGCGCTTTTCGGACCGTCCCGAATGAGCGGTGGCATGAGGCTTGGCATCAAGCCACTCTTCATGACCAGCCGCCCGTGGCATCCTCATCGGCGAACGACGGACCACCCGCGAAGACCGCCGCAGGTAGGCACGCGGATCGATGTCGTTGGCAAAGGGCTTTATTATTTGAAAGATCTTGCTCCATGGCCGCGATACCCCAATCCAATGATTTCCATTCCACCCCTACTCCACCGGCTTCTGCCCGCGCTTTCGTCCCTGGTCATCTCCAGCACGGCCTTTGCTGACAATCCAACGCCGCCGCCTCCCGCCAAGTCAGGCGGGCTCATGGGCCACCGTTTCCTCACCCTCAATACCATCGTCAGGGTGCGACAGATCGAGGTCACCCGCGACACCGCGCACGGACCGGACGAATCGGCCGTCCACACGCCCGCCGAGGCCCGCACTTTCCGCGAGGCCATCGAAAATGCCTGGCCTGGCGCACGCATCACCTGGGCCTTCAGTTGGCTCGCCCTCCACGACACCCGCGATAGCTACCGCGCATTGCGCGAGCAGGTCGCGGGTTATCAGAAAAAATTCGGCGATGAGATCACCTTTATCCCCGGTGCTTATTTTTCCAACATGTATAACAGCCGCGAGCAGGTGAACCGCGATCTTCACGATGGCCTCAAACGCGTTTCCGAAATCGTCGGCCATGGCTACCGTCCTAAAAGCGTGGTCGCCGGTTTTCTATCAGCCGACAACATGCGCTACCTTGCGGAAAGGGAGGGCATCCATGTCTGCCAGGGCAACATCTGGAGCCAATACGCGGTTGATAACGGCGACGGTGAAGGCTCGATCTGCTACCCATACTATCCGTCGCGCGAGCACTTCTGCAAACCGTCCAGGGGAACCGAGGACTTCATCGACTGTGTGAACCTCGACGGCTGGACGGTGGATTTCCTTTGCGCGCGGATCCCGGGCGCGAGAACCGTCGCTGGCGAACACTGGCGCAGCCGCCAGGGTGTCGGGCCGATCGAAACGCTGCTCGACATGGGCACCGAGCGAGGCTTGCAGGCGATGATGGCCACCACCGCGACACATTTCGACGATGGCTTCCAGCGCAACGGCTTCGCCTGGGTGACCTGCGGCTGGGAGATGAGTTTGGTAGAAGCCCGCAAGATCTATGGCTACGGCGGCCGCAACGGCATGGAGGGTCTGCACCTTTGGCTCACTGGAATCCGCAAGCGCTGGCCCGATGCCAAGCTCATCACCCAGGGCGAGTTCGGCGAACGGTGGCGCGCGCAGTTCAAGAACAACGACAATCTCGACTATCAGTTCACGCACCGTGGTTGCGGCATCCGCGCTTCTCAAGCGGACAAGGAAATCCGCTGGTTCATGAACCGGGATTTCCGCCTCGCGCTGCTGCGAAACTGGCAGGCAAACGACACGCCCATGGTGATCGATTTCACCCGCTACGATCGCCCGGCCAAGGAACCCGCCGACCCCGAACCCGGCAAACAATCGCGCAACTGGAGTCTGATGAACCGGATCAACCAGAAGGGCACCCGTCCGCAGGACCAGCCGGTCGCGCTAACAGAATTGACGGCGGAAGAACAGGCGCTTATCCGGCGGCACTACCCGGAGCTTTTTGTTGCCGACGCTGATGCCAAGTAGTCAGGAAACGTCCATGACAAGAATCCACGCGGCAATTCAGGTTGGGTCGCCGACGAGGGGTCGGAAGAAGAGCAACAGGATGGAATGCACCGAAGCCGTCTGGCACGCCAAGCAGGGACCGCCCTCCGCGCGACTGGAACATGGATGAAAAGCCATTCCGATTCACCCGTTCGCATTTCATCCGCGCGGACCGCTTGCAGAGTCGGTCCCTGCCCACCGCTCCTCATCGTCCCACAGGCAACCTGAAACGTCTCGAATCCGCAATCCCAACACCTCGTCTTTCATGAAACGCAGAACCTTCCTCACCACCGCCGCGGGCGTCACCGCCGGCACGGCGTTTCCGCGGTTCGCCATCGGCAAGCCGGGCAAGTCGGCTAACAGCAAGCTCAACGTCGCGTTCATTGGCTCCGGAGGCTGGATCGCCCAACAGCCCTACCACCAGGGATGCTCGGAGGAAAACCTCGTCGCCTTCTGCGATGTGGACCGCAACCTCTGCGCGGAAAACATGAGGAATTGGCGGACGAACCAACCGTTCTTCGACGACTTCCGCGTGATGCTCGACAAGATGCACAAGGAGATCGACGCGGTGGTTGTTTCCACGCCCGATCACACGCACTTCGCAGCCACGCTGGCGGCCATGGAGCGCGGCATCCACGTTTACACCCAGAAGCCGCTCACCCACAACCTCTGGCAATGCCGGACCCTGGCGAAGGCCAGGGAATGCTACAAGGTGGTCACCCAGATGGGCAATCAGGGACACGCCGGCGACGGCATCCGCCAGTCGGTCGAAGCGGTGCGGGCCGGCGTGATCGGCGATGTCAGCCAGGTCTTCTGCCGCAACGACGGACCGGAAATGGGCGGCACTCACTTCGCCAATCCTGCCACCATGCCGCCGCCCTCTTCACCGGTGCCCGATGGACTCGCATGGGACCTCTGGCTGGGCCCGGCGGCGAAACGCGATTTCTATCAGGATTACACGCCAAAGAAGTGGCGTTCCTTCTATGATTTCGGCCTCGGCATGTTGGGCGACTTCGGCTGCCACACCCTCGACACGCCGGTTTGGGCGCTTGACCTCGATCCGCCGACGGTCGTCGAGTGCCTGCATCGCGAAAAATCGCTCGACGGCGTGATCCCCACCGCCAGCCACCTCCGCTTCCATTTCCCGGCCAAGGGAAACCGCGGACCGGTGAAACTCGATTGGTTCGACGGCCCGCAGGACTGGAGCAAGGTCGGCCGCATCGACGCCTTCGGCGCGGAGCACGCCGCCCATC
>JBGSUP010000089.1:0-1685 GCA_041753485.1 Akkermansiaceae bacterium | reverse complement strand
ACGGCTCCGTACAGGGCGGTTCCAATCAGACCCGGGCCTTCGGCCCGTAGTGAAGAACGATCCAGACGGCTCTCATGTCCGGAACTCCTTGTTCCTCAAGCCAACGGTTGTTCAGCGCATATCGCACAATTTCATTCTGGCACAGTACCCGTGACGCCTCACGAAAGCGGGGCGAGCAGGTGCGAGAGGGTCTCCGCGTCGATGCGCAGTTTGCTGGTGTCCTCGGAGAGCAGGGCTTCGACCAGGGCGGATTTCTGTTTCTGGAGCTCGAGGATGCGGTCTTCGATGGTGCCGCGGCAGACGAGTTTGTGGACGAAGACCGGCTTGGTCTGGCCGATGCGGTGGACGCGGTCGGTGGCCTGGTTTTCGGCGGCGGGGTTCCACCAGGGGTCGTAGTGGATGACGGTGTCCGCCGCAGTTAGATTGAGGCCGGTGCCGCCGGCCTTGAGCGAGATGAGAAAGATCGGGATTTCGCCTGATTGGAATTTTTTGACGAGCTGCGCGCGCTCCTTGGTCTGGCCGGTGAGCTTGAGGAAGGGGATGTCCTGGAGTTCGAGATGTTCCTCGATGAGTTCAAGCATCGAGGTAAACTGGGAAAAGAGCAGGATGCGCCGCCCCTCTTCGAGGAGCTGGGGCAGCAGCTCGCTTGTCAGGAACTCGAGTTTTGCGGATTCGGTCACGCGTTGGGCGGCCTCGCTATTGAGCAGGTGTGGATGGCAGCAGATCTGGCGGAGCTTGAGCAGGGCGTCGAGCACGATGATGTGGGACTTGGCGAGCCCCTTGTCGGCGATGGCATCGCGGACGCGTGCATCCATGGCGGCACGCACTGATTCGTAGAGGTCGGTCTGCTTGGGTGTGAGGTCGATGCCGTGGATGAGGGTGGTTTTTTCTGGCAGTTCGGTGGCCACCTGGTCCTTGGTGCGGCGCAGGATGAGCGGTGAAACGCGGCGGTTGAGCGCGATCTGGGCATCGGTCGAATGGTCGCGCTCGATGGGTTTGCGGAGGAAAGTGTTGAAGGTTTTCTCGTCGGCGAGGAAGCCGGGCATGAGGAAGCGCATCAGGCTCCAGAGCTCGCCGAGGTGATTTTCCATCGGCGTTCCGGAGAGGCAGAGGCGGTGGTTGGCCTTGAGCCTGCAAGCACTGTAGGCGGTGATGGATTTAGGATTCTTGATGTATTGTGCCTCGTCGAGCACGAGCGCGTGCCAGTGGTGCTTGGCAAGTTCGTCGAAATCGCGCACCAGCAGCGGGTAAGTGGTTAGAACGATGTCGGAGGCGGGGATCTGTTCGAAGTGGTCGGCGCGTTCGCCGCCATGGAGCACGAGCACCTTGAGGTGCGGAGCGAATTTCTCCGTCTCGGCGGCCCAGTTCGGAACGACCGAGGTGGGGGCGACGACGAGTGAGGGCCGGTCCGGGAATTTTGCGGATTCCGCGGCGAGATGGGCGAGGGTTTGCAGGGTTTTACCGAGGCCCATGTCATCGGCGAGGATGCCGTGCAGGCCATGGTTGGCGAGAAACTGGAGCCAGCGGAAGCCATCGGTCTGATAGGGCCTCAGCCCGGCCTTGATGGTGGCCGGGACCTCGGCGTGCGGCAGGCCGTGGATGTCGCGCAGATTGCGGCCGAGTGTGGCCAGCGCGCGGGTGGTCTCGGAGCTTTCGATGGCCAGCGAGTCGGCCACGCCGGCGGC
>JBGSUP010000088.1:0-6615 GCA_041753485.1 Akkermansiaceae bacterium | reverse complement strand
AGCATCGGGTCGCCATCGAAGCCGCCGCGCTGGCCGCTGAGGATGCCGACCTCCGGCGAGCCCTCAACGCGCGCCGAGACCTGGCATTTTTCATCGGTTAGAAGTAGCACCGAGGAGCGCTCGCCACCGCTGTCCACGCGGTCGATCTTGCCGACGAGGCCCTCGTTGGAGAGCACGGCGAGCTGGGTGCCGATGCCGCGTTTCGAGCCGGAGTCGATTTCGACGGTCTGCCACCAAGTGGCGGGGTTGCGGCGGATGACGCGGGCGGCGACCACATCGAAGCGGGTGGCCTCCTTGAAATCCAGCGCATGGCGGAGTTGAACGTTTTCGTATTCGAGGGCGCGGAAGCGGGATTCGATCAGGCGCAGGCGGCCGAGTTGTTCGCGGGTGGCCTCGAGTTCGGCCTCGAGTTCCTTCGAGTGCCGGGTTTCCCGGAGAAACGCGCGGGCCTGGGTTTCCATTTTCGAGCCGGACCTCAGGAATGGCGACATCGCCGAGTAGTAGGCGTTCTGGATCTCGCGCACGCTGCGGTCGCTGCGCGTGAGCGCCCAGACGGCACCTCCGAGAAAGAGCAGCAAGGCGATGAGATTGAGCGGCTTCATGGCCGGGTGATGCCGACTGAACCGCTCAGCGGTCCGAGTTGGTGACCCGCTTCAGGAGGGAAAGTTCCTGAAGCGCCTTGCCCGTGCCTTCGGCCACGGCGCTGAGGGGGTCCTCGGCGATGTGGACGGGCAGCCCGGTTTCCTCGCGAAGGAGGCGGTCAAGCCCCTTGAGCAACGCTCCTCCGCCAGCCAATACGATGCCGCGATCGACGAGATCGGCGGCAAGTTCCGGCGGACAGCGTTCGAGAGTGGTGCGGACGGCGTCAACAATGGTGCTGAGCGGGTCCGCCATGGCCTCGCGGATTTCCTGCGAGGTGATGGTGATGGTTTTGGGAAGTCCGGCGACGAGGTCACGGCCCTTGACCTCCATGGTGAGTTCCTTGGGAAGCGGTGCGGCCGAGCCGAGGCGGATCTTGATGTCTTCCGAGGTGCGCTCGCCGATCATCAGGTTGTAGGCGCGCTTCATGTATTGGGTGATCGCTTCGTCGAGTTCGTCGCCGGCGGTGCGCACACTGCGGGCGTAAACGATGCCGGAGAGGGAAATGAGGGCCACCTCGGTGGTGCCGCCGCCGATATCGACGATCATGTTTCCAGAAGCCTCCTGCACCGGCAGTCCCACACCGATCGCTGCGGCCATGGGCTCCTCGATCAGGTAAACCTCGCGCGCTCCGGCTTGTTCGGCGGACTCGCGGACGGCGCGGCGTTCCACTTCGGTGATGCCCGAGGGGATGGCGATGAGCACCCGCGGATTCGAGCGGCGGCCCTTGTTCACCTTGCGGATGAAATGGCGGAGCATCGCCTCGGTGACTTCGAAGTCCGCGATGACTCCGTCTTTCAAGGGGCGGATCGCGACAATATTGCCCGGTGTGCGGCCGAGCATGCGTTTGGCATCATCTCCGACGGCGAGCACCTCGTTGGTGCCGGCTTTGACCGCGACGACCGATGGTTCGCGCAAAACGATGCCGTGGTCCTTGACGTTGATCAGAGTGTTCGCGGTGCCCAGGTCGATGCCGATATCATTGGAAAACAAGTTTCCGAAAAGCTTTTTGAACATGGAAAGTATTGAAAATAAGAGAGTGGTGTTGAAATTCAGATGGTCCGACAGAGTCCGGACGCCGCTTCATTCCGGCTGAACAGCCGTGGCAGAACGAAGAGAAGGGCGGGAAACTTTCGGTAGAAGCGAGCGAGGCTCGTCCTTGCCCGCAGCAAGGTCAAGCCGGAATCCGCTGATTGCCAAGGACCTCGAATCGACAGGTCAGGCGGCATGGAAGGGTGGCCGCACCGGCACCCCGCGGCTGGCAAAGTGCCGCTTGGCCTCGCTCACGGTGTGCATTCCAAAGTGGAAAATGCTGGCCGCCAACACCGCGTCCGCCTTGCCGCGGTCGAGCACGTCGACCATGTGGTCGAGATTACCGGCACCGCCGCTGGCGATCACCGGAATGCCCACGGCCGTGGAGACGGCGGCGGTGAGTTCGATATCGTAGCCGGCCTGGGTGCCGTCCGCATCCATGCTGGTGAGCAGGATTTCGCCCGCACCGCGGTTCCAGACTTCACGCGCCCATTCGAGGACGTCGAGGCCCACCGGCGTGCGGCCGCCGTGGGTGTAAACACCCCACTTGCCGGGGCTCTCGCGCTTGGCATCGATGGCCACCACGATGCATTGGCTGCCGAAGGCTTTGGCCCCGGCATCGACCAACGACGGTTCGTTGACCGCCGAGGTGTTGATGCCCACCTTGTCCGCGCCGGCCAGGAGCATTTCCCGCATGTTTTCCACGGTGCGGATGCCGCCGCCCACGGTCAGCGGAATGAAACAATGTTGCGCGGTCCGGCGCACCACATCGACCATCGTGTTGCGCTTGTCCGAGGATGCTGTGATGTCGAGAAACACCAGCTCATCCGCCTCCTGCGCGTTGTAGGCCATCGCGCACTCCACCGGATCCCCGGCATCGATCAGGTCCACGAAATTGACGCCCTTGACCACGCGGCCGTCGGTCACGTCAAGACAGGGAATGATGCGTTTCGCGAGCATGGGAAAATGAAATGGTTGGAGCGGCGCTCTGCGAGCGTCGAAGCCAATGAAAAGCAATATCAAGTCCCCGCAAGCAGCGGTCCGCACACCGCATGTCGGGTGAGAAACTCATCCGCCAGCGCGCCGTATGCCTGCGCTCCATGGCCGTGCGCATCATGTTCGAAGATGGATTTTCCGTGGCTGGGTGCCTCGCCGATGCGGATGGTCCGCGGTATCATCGTGCGATACATCTGGTCCGGGAAATACCTGGCAACCTCCTCCACCACCTGGCGCGAGAGCAGGGTGCGCCCATCATACATCGTCATCACGATGCCTTCGAGCCGGATCCCGGGATTGGCGTCCGAGCCGCGGATTTGGTCGATCACATGGACGATCTTCGCCAGTCCTTCGAGGCCGAACCACTCGCACTGGAGCGGGATCAGGATTTCATCGGCGGCGGCGAGCGCGGAGGTCATCAACACGCCGAGTGACGGCGGCGTATCAAGGATGCAGAATTCAAACAGGTCGTTGGGCTTGAGGCCTTGGAGGATCGTGCGCAGGCGGGTGAGATGGTCATCGCTGCGGGCCAGTTCGATTTCCACCCCGGCGAGGTCCATTTCAGAGGGCACGATCGAGAGCTTGTCGCGGCCGGTCGGCAGGATCTGCTGGTGGACCGTGGCCTCGCCCATCAGCACGGGATACATGCTGCCGTTTTCCGGCGGCTCGATGCCGAGACCGCTGGTGCAGTTCGCCTGCGGATCGAGATCCACCAGCAGAATGCGCTGGCCGCGAAGCGCGAGCGCGGCGGACAGGTTCAGGGCGGTGGTAGTTTTTCCCACACCTCCCTTTTGATTGGCGACTGCGACGACCTTCATGGAACGCCCGGACTGTTCCGGGATCGCGTCCGGCATGCAATCAAAACCGCTGGAGCCGGGAAATCAGGCCGCGGCCCAAGCCAACCCGCAGCGAGGGGGCCTCGATCATCACCGCGGGATCGTCATGGCGGGCGCCGGCTGGCGCTGAAAAAAGGTGACCGGCTGCCGCTGAAAAGGCTCCGATGTGGGTGACGCACAGGTCGCGGGTGCTGCCGGCGACCATGCTGCGCCAGTTCACCACCGCGCACTTGTTGTCAGGCAGTAGGTCGCCCGATGCCGGCGATGCGGATTCACCGGCGCGATAAACACTTCGGAAAACCCTGCCATTGCCTGTCATCTGTCGCCAGAATTGAGAAAGATCAGCGGATTTTGCGTGAAGCCGGAACAGAAACCTGCTGATTGGAGGTCAAGCCATGGCGGCAACGCCCCCACCACCCGAGAAGTCGGCACTCCCCGCGCCCCGCGGCCCTCAGGTGACTGAATTGTCACATGAGGGACATTCCCGCCCGCGAGACCGCGCCACTACCTTTCCCACTCAATGCACCGCATTCTGATCGTCGAGGATGAACAGGACATCGCCGACCTCATCGGCTTCAACCTCCAGCGCGCCGGTTTGGAGGTTCTCAAGGCACACGACGGAATCGTGGGCACCGAAATGGCCCTGCGCGAACGCCCGGATCTGATCGTTCTCGATCTCATGTTGCCGGGGCGCGATGGCTACGCCGTCTTCCGCGAGCTGCGCCGCGACTCCCGCACGGTTGACATTCCGGTGATCATGCTCACCGCCCGCGCCCAGACCGAGGACCGCATCCAGGGACTCGAAGCCGGCGCGGACGACTACCTCACCAAGCCATTCAGCCCGAAGGAACTCCTGCTCCGCGTGCAAGCCATCCTCAAGCGCTCCGAAATGGCACCCGGCTCGGTCGATTTGGCCCACGGGCCGTTTCGCTTCGATAAAAACGCGCTCAAATTCTACATCGACAACGAACCCGCCGAGCTCACATCCACCGAATTCAAGCTCCTGCTCTTCCTGTGCGAGCGCGCCGGCAAACCCCAGGACCGCAACGACCTGCTGCGCACCATCTGGGGCTACAGCGACGCCGCCCACAGCCGCACCCTCGACACCCATATGAAGCGCCTCCGCCAAAAACTCGGCACCCATGGGTCTTGGATTGAAACTGTTCGCGGCGTCGGCTATTGCGTGGCCAAAGCCACCGCATGATTACCGGAATCGATATTCTCCTCGGCATTGCCGCACTTGCCGCGCTCGCCGTGATGATGGTGGCCTGCCTCAGGCTCAAAGCCTCACAAAAACTCTCCCTAATTGAAGCAAAAGCCAGCCGTGACCGTTTCGAACAGGAAATCTCAGAAGCACACGAGGAGCGCAACCGACTGCTCGACGCACTGGGAGACGCCTTTCTGCTGGTGGACTCCGAGGGTATCATCCGCTTCGCCAACGCCTCGGCCCGGGAACTTTTCGGCAAGCGCGAACTGGCACGGCGTCCGGTCCGCGAAGCCTTTCTCGAACCCCGGCTCGCCGACGCCCTGCTGCGCTGCCTCGACACCGGCGAGCCCGTCCAATCCCGCGTCATCCTGCCCCAGCAGACCTCACCCCGCGGCGACCTTGAGACCCGCGGAGTCAATGCTTGGATCATCGATGCCGCACGCCTTCCGAGTCCGGTCGGCGGCGACGCTACCACCCGTGTCATCATTCGCGACGTGACCACCGAGCACCAGACCGAACAGATCCGCAAGGATTTCGTCGCCAACGCGTCCCACGAACTCCGGACGCCGATGGCGATCATCAACGGTTATCTGGAAAACCTGCTGGATGACCACATGATCGAGGATCCGGAAATGGCCCGCCGCTTCCTCACCGTGATGCGCAAGCACGCGGACCGGATCTCGCGGATCGTCGAGGACATGCTGGTCATTTCCCGCTTGGAATCCGGCGAAGCGGCCTCGCTCAAGATCGAGCCCTTCCGCTTCCGCTCCTGCATCAAGGATGTGCTGGAGCGCCTCGAATCGGTGATCCGCAGCCAGCAGGCGGAAATCACCGTCCTCATGCCGGATGAAACCCTCTCGCTTCTCGGAGATCGCTTCTATTGGACCCAGGTGCTTTTCAATCTCGTCGAAAACGCCCTCAAACAAAACCCCCACCCCGGACTGCGGGTGGAGATTGGCTGTGAGAGCGATGGTGAATCCGACCGGATCTGGGTGGCCGACAACGGCATCGGCATTCCCAGCGCCGACCTGCCGCACATCTTCCGCCGCTTTTATCGAGTCGAGAAACACCACTCGCAGCAGGAAATCAAAGGCACCGGCCTCGGCCTCTCGATCGTCAAACGGGCCATCGAAGCCCATGGCGGAACCATCAACGTAAGCTCCACGCCCGGCCGCGAAACCAAGTTTCTCATCACCACTCCGAAAAACGCCGCTTCACCCGAAAAGCCCGCGGCTTGAGGCATTCCCGCAGGCTCGCTACGGCAAAACCACCGGTGGACAGCCTCTCTGGAGATGATAGCTTTTTTTCAAGCCGGACATCCCAATGAAAGCCAAACCACTGGCAAAATCCGTTCTGGTGATCGCCGCCGTTCTCGCACCGGCATCATGTGCCACGGTCAGGAATTCCACATCCGCAGCCGCCGAGAAAATCGCCAATCTCGCCAGCATGCCCAAGAGGCTGCCGGCACTTGCCGATACCCGGCTCGGCCACTTGCTGCCCGGCTCGGGCGTGAAAGTCGTGGAAGTCCGTGAAAAGGATCTCAAGCCGCTCCCCAACGGCCACGAACGCGCCCTCGCCTTCCAAAACGAGCGCAAACGCGGCTTCTGGATCTTCGGCGGGCCGGTGGATTTCAAGGAACCCACCCTGCCCGAACCCGGCAGCGAAATGGATGGCAGCCTCCTGCCGCCCAGATCACCCTGAACCCGGAACAGCTCTAACCAAGCGATTCCCGGCTTGATCATCGACGTCCCATGACGATCATGTTCTTCATGTTCCGACTGTTTTGCGTCCGCCTGAGCGTCCTGGCTTTCACCGCAGCCCTGGTCACCTCGTGCGGCGGAAATCCGCCGCCACGCGCCACCCCGCACGGTGAGCCCCAGCGTCAACAAGTCAGCCGCAGCCCGG
>JBGSUP010000087.1:0-5394 GCA_041753485.1 Akkermansiaceae bacterium | reverse complement strand
CGGCGCGGTCATCGGGGCATGGGATGTTGCGGTCCGGGAGCGGAGGGTTCCGCGCTTTCGGCCAGTGCGCGGGCGGCGGCGGCGATCCGGGCGAATCTTTCCTCAATCCAATCGCGGTCGCTGCTTTGGCTCTGAAGGCGGGTGATTTGAGCCTCGGTGCTCTCCCAGAGAGTGGCGACTTCACCGCGCAGTTGCTCGGCCATGCGCTCGTCGCGCTCGTTGAGATGACTTTGCAGCCCGCCCTGCCAATTGGTGAGCCAGACGCCGATCCGCTCCTCAAGCCGCCGGATGGAGGCTTGCTCCGCCTCGCCGGATTTCATCGCGGCCACCTGTTGGATTTGCGCGGCGAGGCGTTGGATTTCCCCGCGTTGCTGTTGGGTCCGGGTCTCGTTTTCCTCGCGCGTGCTGTCAGTCAGTCGCTGGAGCGAGTGATGGAGCGCCTCCAGGCGGGCTTCATGGGTGCAGAGACGGTCGTCCCACGGGGTATGAACCTGGCCGGAGACCGGCGTCGATTCAAGGCGGGCGACACGCTCCTCGAGGCGCTCGAGCTGGCGACCCACGATGATTTCGCGGATGCGCTCGACCGCTTGGGACGGATTGAGTGGTGATGGGGCGGGGGACATTGCGATTCTCCGTGGGGGGAGTTCAAGATGGGGGAGATCGAGAACACGGTTGGATGAAAGGCTTGGAAAAACCTGCGAAAAGTCCGCTCGGATGTAAATAACAACGGCGATGTTTCGTTTTTCCGGATCATCCGGACCATCCAATCAACTGTTCGGAAACTGATGGTGAGAAGCTTGTGAAAAAGTCGAATCGGGAGAAGACAGCGGGGTTGGAATGAGCTAAGGAAGTCCTGATGTCTGAGGACGACGAGGAAAAAGAAGACGGCCGCGAGGCGGTGCTGGCGCAGGCCTACGCCAAAACCCGCAAGAGCCTGATTGCGCGGCTCGACAACTGGGAGGACCAGCGGACTTGGGACGAGTTCTATCAGACATACTGGCGTTTGATCTACTCGGTGGCCGTGAAGGCCGGGCTGCGGCCCGACGAGGCCTTCGACTGTGTGCAGGAGACGATTCTTTCGATTGCGAAGCAGAGCAAAAAGAAGCTCTACGATCCCGAGCAGGGTTCGTTCAAGACCTGGCTGATGAACATGACGCGCTGGCGCATCAACGACCAGTTCCGCAAACGCAAGAAGGACACCGCGATGGCTGGCGGCGAGTGGGATAGCGACCGCAAGACCTCCGCGATCGATCGCGTGGAGGATCCCGCAGGCGATGTGCTGTCGCGGCTGTGGGATGTCGAATGGAAGAAAAACGTGGCGGATGCCGCGCTGGCCCGCGTCAAGGCCCAGGTCTCACCCAAGCAGTATCAGATTTTCGATTGTTATGTGATCAAGCAGTGGGATGCCTCCAAGGTGCAGGAGAAACTCAACGTCAGCATGGCCCAGGTTTATCTGGCGAAGCACCGTGTGGGCAGCGTGCTCAAGCGCGAACTGGCCAAACTCGAAGCCGAAGCCGAAGACGATGCCGGTTAGAATCCGCCCGAGCCCGACGATTCCCGATCACGAGGTTCTGCGGAAAATCGGCGGCGGAGCCTATGGCGAGGTCTGGCTGGCCCGCGGGGTGACCGGGGCGCTGCGGGCGGTGAAAGTCGTGTGGCGCGAGGACTTTGAGGATGAGCGGGGATTCGAGCGCGAGTTCGAGGGGATCCTGAAATTCGAGCCGATCTCGCGCGATCATCCGGCGTTGGTCAACATCCTGCACGTCGGCCGCAGCCAGGACGGCAGCTCGTTTTACTATTATGTGATGGAGCTGGGTGACGACATTGCCAGCGGCCAGGACATCAATCCGATAGAATACCAGCCGCGGACCTTGCGCGGCGATCATCCGCAGGTGCCGGGCGTGCGCTGGGACACCGGGGACTGCATCGATGTGGGCTTGCGGCTGGCCGAGGCCCTCGGCCATCTGCATGACCGCGGGCTGGCGCACCGGGATGTGAAGCCATCCAACATCATTTTCGTCAATGGCCGGGCCAAGCTGGCGGACATCGGGCTGGTGGCTGCGCGCGGGCAGCGGACTTTTGTGGGCACCGAGGGATTCGTGCCGCCGGAAGGGCCGGGCTCCGCGCAGGCGGATATCTACAGCCTCGGCAAGGTGCTCTACGAAATGGCAACGGGAAATGACCGGATGAATTTTCCCGAACTGCCCGATGACATGCCGGGCGGAGCTGCCCGCAAGCGCTGGCTGGAACTCAACCGCGTGATCTGCGATGTCTGCGAACCCCGGATTTCCAAACGAAGCATCACCACGGCCGCGGAGTTCGCCGCTGCCTTGAGACGCATCCGGGATGGCGGAAGCGCCAACCGCAGCCGGAAGCTGGTGTGGCTTGCGACCCTGCTCTTGATGGCGTTCACCGGTTGGGCGGGATGGGAGCTTGCCAGGGACACCGGGTGGCTCAAGCGCTGGGTGGAGATGCGGACATCACCCGCGCCGGTGGTGGGCCTGCTGCGGGTCTTCAGCACACCGGAGGGGGCCGATGTGTTCGATGCCGACGGCGTGATGATCGGCACCACGCCGACACCCACCTTGACCGCGAAGGTGGGGGAGGAGGTGGTTTTCACGCTGCGTAAAAGCGGATTTCTGCCCCAGGAGATCGGCGGGAAGATGACCCTGCTCGCCGTAAGTGAGCCGATGGTGCTTTCCGCGTCCCTGAAGATCTATGCTCCGCCGACGGAGGGGGAGTCTTGGACCGATCATCTAGGCGCGCGCTATCAACCGGTGGGGAATCATCATGTCCGTTCGGGTTATGTCACTGCGGGCGAGTGGGCGCGGTTTGAGAGGGAGACTGGCGGCAAGGAGGACGCCGCGGAAGTCCTCGCATTCTCGCAGGACGGGCAGCCGGTGAAAGTGATGCTCACCACGCCCACGGCTGCGACTGCCTATTGCCGCTGGTTGCAAGAGAGCGGCATCAAGGAGGGCTACCTGACCGGGGAACACGAGGCGCGTCCGCTACCCGAGCAGACGTTCGAGAATCCGGGCCTCAGCCAGCGTGCGAGGCGTGACGGGTTGCGTCCGTTCCGCGTGATGGTCCGCAAATTCGTCTTGGGCCGCCTCTTGCTGTCCAGCCAGCCGCAGGGAGCCGAGGTCTATGTGAATGGCCAATTGGCCGGCACCACCGACACTGCCGACACGCCGCTCGAAATTCCGGATCTCAAGCCGGGCAAGGTGGATCTGCTGCTTGTTCTCGAGGGTTACAAGCCGCTTGTGGAATCCATCGTGATCGCCGAAGGGGAAACGATCACCAAATCCCTCACGCTCGAGAAAAACCAGGGCGTTGTTTTTGGACGTTCATGGGAAAACGGCATCCAAATGCGCTTCGTGCCCGTCGGTCGGGATTTGATGGCTTCGATTTGGGAAACCCGGGTCAGGGACTACGCGTTGTTTGTCAAGGAAAGCGGTCATCCAAAACCGCCTGCCGCAGCTTTCCCCCAGGAACCGGACCACCCGGTCATCAATGTCTCGCGCGATGATGCCCGCGCGTTTTGCATGTGGCTCACTCTTCGTGAACGCAAGGACGACCGCATCACCCGCTCCCATGAATACCGCCTGCCCAGCGACCTCGAGTGGAGCCTGATGGCCGGCCTGGTGGAAGAAGAAGGCATCAGCCCCGGCTGGCGCGACGCCCGCAAACAGCAGGTGTATCCTTGGGGGGTGAACTGGCCGGATGGCGAGAAGGTCGGCAATTTCGCCGACATGGCCGCCGCCGGGATGCCCGGAGTGCCGGGCGACCGCACGATTGCCGGTTACGACGACGGTTATGCCTTCACCGCTCCCGTCGGTTCGTTTCCCCCCAACGAGCTCGGGCTCTACGATCTGAGCGGCAATGTCCAGGAGTGGGTGGACGATGAATACTCGAAGCTCGGTGACAATGTTCTGGGCGTGCTGCGCGGCGGCGGCTGGAACACCTACCAGACGGAAAACCTCTTTACCGGATCTCGAAACGCCATCCCGCCCGACTATCGGGATTTGTTCTATGGATTTCGCGTCGTGCTTGCCAAAGTCCCCGTTGAGGCCGATTGAAGGAGCGCCCCGAACCCGTTCCACCATGGTTGAAATCAAACTCGCATACGAAGGCGATCTGCATTGCAGCGCTGTCCACACCCCTTCCGGCAACACACTCGTCACCGATGCCCCAGTGGACAACAACGGCCGCGGCCAGGCTTTTTCCCCCACGGATCTGGTGGCCACCGCCCTCGCCTCCTGCATGGCCACCGTCATCGGCATCGTCGCCCGGCGCAAAAACCTCGCGGTCGAGGGTATGACCGTGACCGTGCGCAAATTCATGTCGGAAGACGCCCCACGGCGGATCAGTCGGCTCGAACTCGATCTTCAACTGCCGCTGCCCGCTGATCATCCGGAACGCCCCATTCTTGAGAGTGCCGCCCGCAGCTGCCCCGTTCACCACAGCATCCACCCGGACATCGTGGTGAAGATGAACTGGATCTGGTTAGACCAGCGCCAGCCATGAGGATTCGAAAAGCAATGTTTCGCCCGTCGGGTGAAAAAAGTGCGCCTTCAGCAGGCTCGAATCCCATCCGTGTCATCCGTTCGAATCCTCATGATTCGACTTAGAATCTGGATTTTCCAGTTCGTCCATTTCCGCTGCGCTTCGATTGGGCTGAAAACCCGTCAAAGTTGGCTTTCAACTGCGGATTCCAGGTTGAATGATCCCCAGTCTGATCGCCCCGGTTTGCGGGAGAAAATTTGTCCCTTGAACAACCTCCGCCCGAGGGGTTTCCCTTTCCCCGCCATGAACGATCGTAAGACCCTCGACGAACGCCAGCAGATGACCGACCTGGAGCGCCTCCGCCACTCCTGCGCCCACGTCATGGCCACCGCCATCCTGCGCCTCTGGCCCGACGCCCAGTTCGCCTATGGCCCGCCGATCGAGAACGGATTCTACTACGACTTCGACATGAAGCACCGGATCACCCCGGACGACTTCGAAAAAATCGAGGCCGAGATTAAAAAAATCGCCAAGGAAAACCAGAAGTTCGAATACAAGGCGATCTCCCGCGACGAGGCGAAAGCCATGGCCGAAAGCGGCCGTCTCGGTGGCCTCGCCGAGCGCCCGGGAAATCCCTCCCGCTTCAAGCTCGACCTAATCGACAAAATCCCCGAGGGCGAACAAATCTCCTGTTTTCAAAACGGTGACTTCATCGACCTTTGCGCCGGCCCCCACGTCGGTTACACGTCGAAGTGCAAGAACGTGAAACTCATGTCCGTCTCCTCGTCCTTCTATCTGGGAGATGAGTCGAAGGGCCAGCTCCAGCGCCTCTACGGCACCGCATTCGAAAGCAAGGAATTGCTGGAAAGCCACCTCGCCCGCCTCGAA
>JBGSUP010000086.1:0-4434 GCA_041753485.1 Akkermansiaceae bacterium | reverse complement strand
CCTTCCTTCGCCCGGCCTTCCGCCACCACCTGCCTCGCCTCCGCCAGTTCCTTGGCCACCGCCGCCACCTGCGCCTCCGTCTGGATCCACTTCAGTCGACCCAGCAATTCCTCATCTGACAGCCCGCCCGCCGTTCGGGGCGTGATTTCCATCAGCAGATGGATGTGATTGCACATGAAGCAGTAGGCCAGCACGCGGTTGCCGGAAAAATTCTCGAACATGCGCATGAAGGTGCGGAGTTTCTCCTTTTCATCCTGCCCGAACGCGAAGCGCCGGTCCACCACCCGCGACACGCAGTGATAGATCACTGGCCTCGCCCCCGCCGTGCCCTCCGGCTGCGGCATCATCGTCCATCGCTCGCGTCTCATGCCCGGCATGATTACCCGCCCCGGAAACCGGGTCAAGCACTTTTCTGATAATGTTCATGGAGCTTTATAAAGCTTGTTATTTGCCGGTGGTTTTCCCCGAAGATGAAGCCGAGGCTCTCATCGAGCCGTTCGTAATCGCGGCCACTGGCAATCCATCCGGGATGGCGCGTCCCGAGCGAGCGGATTTCCGTGTCGAGGCTTTCCAGCTTCTGCCGGGAAACCATCATGAACGCGGCAATGCCAAACGCGACCAGCACCACGCCGGATATGATCGTGGAGAGCAGGGTGATCTTGATGCGGAACGGCAGCGGCTTCATGCGTCGGGCTTCATGCGTCGGGCTTCATGCGGTATCCCACGCCGCGGATGGTTTCGATCAATTTCACTTCGCTTTCGCTGTCCACTTTTTTGCGCAGTCGCTGGATGTAAACCTCCACCAGGTTGGTGCCGGGATCAAAGTCATAGTTCCACACCCGCTCGCAGATCTGTGCCCGCGTCAGCACCCGGCCCGGAGACCTCGCGAAGTGCTCCAGCAACTCGAACTCGCGGGCGGTGAGATCGATTTTCCGGCCGCCGCGGATCACCTCGCGGGTGAGCAGGTTCACCGTGAGGTCGGCGACGGCGAGGATGCTCTGGCTGGCACCCGACGCCCGGCGCGTCACGACATGCAGGCGGGCGATGAGTTCCTCGATGTAGAACGGCTTGGTTAGATAGTCGTCGGCCCCGAGGTTCAGCCCCTCCAGGCGCTCGTTGAGTTCGCTGCGGGCGGTGAGCAGGATGACGGGCACGGACATGCCGCGTTCGCGAAGATTGCGCAGGATGCTCAGGCCGTCCTTCCCCGGCAGCATGATGTCGAGAATGATCGCATCATACGGCCGCGTGGTGGCTGCGATGAAGCCCTCGTCGCCATGATGGCTCAAATCCACCACAAATCCCTGCGCCTCCAGCCCCTTGCGGATGAAGGAGGCGATTTTCTTCTCATCTTCCACCAGGAGGACTTTCATTTGGAACAGCGGTCGGGCGCGGGGTTTCCTCGCGGATCATGATCCCATCGAACAGGATCGCACAGCTATAAAACAGCGAATGCGGCCCATGGCAACGACTTGTGCGGGATGGGGGATCGAAGCGCCAGCGATCCGGGCGCATGCGTCGCCGCTGCTATGGCTGGGCGACGCGGAAAAACATCCTCGCATGTGAGACATCCACAGCCACCGAGGTGAGGCTGGTGGGGTCTCCGAGATTCTCCCATGAACCGAGGCTCAGGTCCGGACTCCGCTGCACTTGATACGGGCCGAGGCCGCCGCGCCAGGCGAGAACAAGCTGATTGTCCTGCAAGCCGACCTGGGTCCAGCGCAGGGTGGTGCCGTTGGGAACGAGGTTGTCGATGCTCGGGACGCTGTTGCCATTGGAAAGCAAGCGCAGATGGATGGCATTCCAGCGGGCGGGTGCGGCACCTGCGGCGAGGCGCTTGAGTCCGAGAGGGTGGTTGCGCATTCCATCAACCGAGTGGAAGACCGTTTCGTTTAGGTTAAGGTTGATGAAATACAGGGTGCCGCTGCCATCACCTTCGTTGGCCGTGAAATCCATCCTCAACTGCATGCAGTACCAGTGGTTGCCGCTGTTGCCATCGCCGCCGCCCTGATTGAGATTGTCCTGATGGATCGTGCCCGAGTTGGCCTCCTGGATCAGGAAATTCCGGTCGGACAGGCCGAAAACCGGGCCGGTTTCGCCATTGTCGGCGTCGAGCAGGCCATCGCCGTCAAGATCGCGCCCGAGTGCCAGCAGCGCGACATGCTCGCCGGTGGCTTCGAACTGGATGACCGCGTTCGTCTCCGAACCATCGAAAGGCAGGAAGTTGAAGTTCGCATCGTTGATCCGGGTCAACAGCGCGATCTCGTCGAAGATGCCTGTATTGTCGTGGCGGACCACCTTGGTGCCGTTGCCGCTTGCATCCAAAACCGTGATCGCCTGGCCTTGGTTGGGGTGATCCAGCCAGCCGTTCTGGCCGTCGATGAATGCGTTGTTGCCAAGCGATTCGAAGGTGTAAACGTCGGCCGCGTCCGCAGCAAGAGCACCAGCCAACAGGCACACGTGGACAAGGCGTTTCGCAGTGATCTTCCTGGAGTCAAACCCACGGTGACGGGTCGTTTTCATGGTGCTGGGGAATGGAGTGCGATCGGACAACTTCTCCCGGATGGAATCCATTGGGATTTCGAGTTTGGGGAAACAAGCATCGCTGTGGAGGGCTTGCAAAGCCAATGGCCAAGCGTGTGTTTGCAAATCATGCGCATATCCTGCCTTCAAGGAGCGTTGGCGTCCCGCCAATGGATTTGAATGAGAAGTTGAAGAAATAGTGGGCCAGACGCCCACGCTCCTTGAGTTACAGACTCCGGGTCTTGATCTCCGCAGTGATCTCCGCGATGAACTCATCCAGCGGTTTCGCGCCGAGGTCGTCTTTGTCGCGGTGGCGGACGGAGACCGTGCCTTCGTCGGCTTCGCGCTGGCCGATGACGAGCATGTAAGGGACGCGGTCGAGGCGGGCATTGCGGATTTTCGCGCCGATCTTGTCGCTCGTGCGGTCCACCGTGAGACGCACACCGAGGTCGGCGAGTTTGGCGGCAGCGGCTTCGGCTTGTTCGAGGGTTTTCTCGGAGATCGGCAGGATGCGGACTTGCTCGGGGGCGAGCCAGGTGGGGAATTTGCCTTCGAAGTGTTCGATGAGCAGGCCGGTGAAACGTTCCATCGAACCGAAGGGCGCGCGGTGGATCATGACCGGGATGTGCGGCTGGTTATCTGCACCGACGTAGCTGAGGCCGAAACGAACCGGCAGGTTGTAGTCCACCTGCACGGTGCCGAGCTGCCAGTCGCGGCCGATGACGTCTTTTACGACGAAGTCGATCTTGGGGCCATAGAAGGCGGCCTCGCCGAGTTCCTCGGTGTATTCGACGCCGAGGGTTTGCACGGCTTCGCGCAGCGCGGCCTCGGCCTTGTCCCAGTTTTCCGCGGAACCGACGTATTTGTCGCTTTCCGGATCACGCAGCGAGAGGCGGACGCGGTAGTCGTTCATGCCAAGGGTGCTGAGAACTTTTTTCACAAGATCCAAGCAGCCGGTGACTTCGGCGGCCACTTGGTCCGGCGTGCAGAAAAGGTGGGCGTCATCCTGGGGGAATCCGCGGACACGGGTCATGCCGCCGAGTTCGCCGGACTGTTCCCAGCGGTAAACGGTGCCGAACTCGGCGAGTCTAACGGGCAGGTCGCGGTAGGAGTGATGATCGCTCGCAAAGATCTTGATATGGTGCGGGCAGTTCATCGGCTTGAGCAGGTAACCTTCGTAGGTTCCGTCCGAGAGGCCATTGATAAGGGTAGCGCAGGTGGCGTCCTCGTCGGCGAGCTTTTCCAACACGTCGCGCTCGGCGATGGCCGGATACTGGCTTTCCTGATAGTAGGGAAAGTGGCCGGAGGTGCGGTAGAGATCGAGCTTGCCGATGTGCGGGGTGAAAACCTGCGAGTAGCCCTGTTTGTCGAGTTCCCCGGTGATGAAGTCCTGCAGCGCACGGCGGACGAGCGCGCCCTTGGGTTTCCACAGGATGAGCCCCTGGCCGACCATTTCGTCGATGTGGAAAAGCCCGAGTTCCTTGCCGAGGCGGCGGTGGTCGCGCTTCTTCGCTTCTTCGAGCCGGTTGAGGTGTTCCTCTAACAGTTCCTTGCTTTCAAACGCGGTGCCGTAAAGCCGCTGGAGCTGGCCTTTCGACTCATCTCCCAGATAGAACGACGACGAGACCGACATGAGTTTCACGTTCTTGCACTTCGACGTGTAACCGACGTGGGGGCCGGCGCAAAGGTCGATGAAGTCACCGTTTTGAAAACAGGAGATTTGTTCGCCCTCGGGGATTTTGTCGATGAGGTCGAGCTTGAAGCGGGAGGGATGTCCCGGGCGCTCGGCGAGGCCACCGAGACGGCCGCTTTCGGCCATGGCTTTCGCCTCGTCGCGGGAGATCGCCTTGTATTCGAACTTCTGGTTTTCCTTGGCGATTTTTTTAATCTCGGCCTCGATTTTTTCGAAGTCGT
>JBGSUP010000085.1:0-1572 GCA_041753485.1 Akkermansiaceae bacterium | reverse complement strand
GATCCGCTCGTTCCGCGCCCTCGAAGTCCTCGCCAGCGAGCTCCGCGGACGACTCGCCATGGCGGGCAGCCCTGACCTGCGCGGCACCGCCTACAATTGGTTCAGCTCCGCCGCCGACCGCCAACGCCCGGCAGGCCTCCTGCTGCCGCCCTTGGTGCTCACGCCGATGGCCTCTCGCTTGGGCGACTATTTCCTCGGCTCCAAGCAGCCCGTCGAGGCGATCGACGCTTTCAAGCGCGCGCTTGCCGCATTCCCGAATGAGATGGCCGCCCTCGCCGGTCTCAAACGTGCCCTCGAGGCGGCCGGAAAAACCGCCGAAGCCGCAGAAACTGGCAAAGTGATCGATGCCTTGAAATCCGAGTGAAACCCACCCGCAGGGCAGGGGGGATCCCGCCTGATTGGCATGATCACCAAAAAGAAGGCCGCCGAGGGGTCCCTCCCCCGGCGGCCGAAGTCATCTTGCCCACATCCACACCCATGGACTTTGGCAGACAACTGTGCTGTTACACCCTTACAAGAAGCTCCGGTTTCCCGTTGCTTACGTTGGACTCAGACCTTCAACTTTTACGAATGTTCAAAGAATTTTAAAAAATACCAAAACAGTCCAATTGGTCCAACTTGGCACTTGGAAAGCCGGCCTTGTTTCCCAAGCTTTGCGCCATGCCGCACCGCCACATTGACGTCCGCTATGTCGCCAAGCTCGCCCGCCTCGAGCTGAGCGACAAGGAAGTGGCGACCTTTCAGCCGCAATTGGAGGCGATTCTGCATCACGCCGAGGCGCTTTCAAAACTGGAAGTCACCGGCATCGAGCCCACCGCCCACCCGGCACCGGTGTTCGGCCGGATGCGTGCCGATATCCCCCACCAGAGCCTGCCGCCCGCCGCCGTGCTCCAAAATGCGCCCGACCAGTCGCAAGGCCAGATCCGCGTGCCCAAGGTCGTGACCGACGCCTGATCTCCCGGTTTTCCAGCGCTTCAGTTTTTACCCCACCATGTCCATTGCCACCCTCCGCCAGCAACTCCTCGCCGGAGAAACCACGCCTGCCTCCATCCTTGAGCGGCTCGCGGCAGAAATCGCCACCCGCGATCCCCGCATCGGTGCCTATCTCACCCGCGATCTTGAATCCGCGCTCACCGAGGCGGCCAACGCGGACCTCTCGCTGCCACTCGGCGGCATCCCTATCGCCATCAAGGATAACATCAACGTGCTTGGCCAGCCCTGCACCTGTGGCTCGAAGTTTCTCGCGGAAAACTACACCTCGCCCTACGACGCCACCGTCATCCGCAAGCTCCGCGCCGCCGGGGCCATCCCCTTCGGCCGCATGAACCAGGATGAGTTCGCGATGGGCTCGTCCACCGAAAACTCCGCGTTGCAAACGACCCGCAATCCCCATGACCCGGAGCGCATCCCCGGAGGTTCCTCCGGTGGCTCCGCCGCTGCCGTGGCCGACCAGACCGCCATCGCCGCGCTCGGCTCCGACACCGGCGGCTCGATCCGCCAACCGGCTTCACACTGCGGCGTGGTCGGCCTCAAGCCGTCCTACGGCCGGGTTTCCCGCTTCGGCCTGGTCGC
>JBGSUP010000084.1:0-8476 GCA_041753485.1 Akkermansiaceae bacterium | reverse complement strand
GGCATCGGCGGTTCCGGCGAGGCCGGTGGCGCGGGCTTTGAGCGTGTAGGTGGAACCGGCCACCGACGACGTGGCTCCCGTGCCCGCGCTGCCGAGGTTGCTGCCGGAAAAGGAGACGGCGGGCGGTGTGAGGAAGTCCACGTTGCTGAAGACGGCGGAGGAGGTTTCGCTGCGCACCTGGCTGTCGGATGTGAGCCCGATCAGGATTTTTGCCGGCAAGGTGACGGTGGTCGAGCCAATGGACGACCAGGTTGAGCCATCGGCCGAGTGGGCGGCGCTGATCGAATCGCCCGCGCGGGTGAGGCGCAGCCAGCGCGGCGCGGTTTGCACGCCGAGACTAACAAGTGGCGAACCGCTGCCGGAAACGGGTGCGAGTCCGGCCCCGGTGGTGGACCGTGCGAGAAATTCAAGTTGATTGGCGAAGTTGGCGAGCAGCGCGACTTGCCGCGAGTTGTTTGCGGTGGACTCGCGGATCATCACGCCCGCGCTGGCGATTTCACCCGCAGGATTGGTGCGGCCGGGATTCGAGCTAACAAGTGAATCGAGCCGCACGGTGAAGGTGCCGTCGCCGGTCCATTCGCGCCAAGCGAAGTGCAGGGCGTCGTTGGTATTATTTCCCGGATGCAGGAACTCGTTGCCGGATGCTGCGAGGGTGTAGGTGGAGCCGGACAGCGTGGAGGACCCGCCGGTGCCGGTCTTGCCGATATCGGAGAAATAATAGGGCAGCACGCGGACGTTGTCGAAACGGGCCTGCGCGAGACGATTTCCATCGAGAGAAGCCGTGAACAAACCGGCGAGCGGACTGCCACCGAGAGACACGTTGGATTTACCAAGCTCCGCCCAGCCCATACCGTCGCCGGAATAAAGCGCGGTGACTTCATCGCCACGGCGCTCAAGCTTCAGCCACGCGTGGTGGTTGTTGAAGGAGCCGCCGAGTTCGCGGCGGTTCACTCCTCCCTCATCCCAGTTGAAATAAACCGGCGAGTTGGTGCAGGTGACGCGGATGCCGGGAAATGCTGTGGCCAGCCCCTCGACCCACTGGCGGAACCAGCCATAGGTCGTGCGGTCGGAGGACGCGGGGTTTAACTGGCTGCCAGAGTGGGTTTCCCAAGAACCACAAAGTGCGGTGAAGAAGTCATCGGACGTCCACTCGGGATGAACGCGCACCGCCTGCTTCCATGTCTCCATGATGTAGTCGGTGGAAACATCGGGCAGCGGGAAGCCATAATTGACGAGGCGCTTGATGTTGGGCACCCCGGAACCGAAGCCCGCAGCCGCTGAAGGACTGCCGGCAGCGGCGGTGCCGAATGCCGACTCCACATCCGGATAGAGACCCGCGAGCAGATGCTCGAGCATCACCTTCTTGCCACCCGCGTCATTGAGCAGCGTGGCGAGCTTGGGTCCCACCACATCGGGCGATGGTGAGCCGATCGTGTTGGTTGGAAAATTCCAATACGCGCCGTGCAGGATGAAACCATCGAGCTGACCGCGCACCCACGACCAGCCGGACGCGCCGCTGTCCACCAGCTGCTCGTTGCCCCGGTAGGCACCCCAGTAAAACTCCGTCGGCCGCTCAATCACCGGCGGTGGCTCCGCAGCAAACGCCGTGGTAAAGCCGAGCACGACACCTGCGAGGCGTGCGAAAAAAGGACTGGAGCGCTTGCGGGTCACTACGGGTTTACGGTGGCTTTTTCACTTTGATACCGAATCCACAATTCGTCCAATCGCTTTTCCAGTTCGGCTTCCGTGCCGATGATGAGCCAGTATCGATACTGGTATTTCGTTCGGGAACCTAGGCGGACGCGGTCGAGAGGTGCCACATGCATGCAGGGGCCGGCCGTCGGTTGGTCCGTATCTCCCACCCCGTGAGGGCCGAAGTTCCAAGCCTCAGTTGCCACCGGACTGAAGACAGCGATGCCCAGGCCTTGAGCGTTGAAAAACGCCATGCTTTTGCGCGGCGGAGTGGCGCGTCCCCAGGGTGGTCCCGGCGCTTGGGTTTCGGTGCGCCATTGACCTTCGCCCAAGTAGCTTTTAACGGCATGGAAATTCCGCGTGAAATAACAGGCCGGCACTTCTTGGGAGAGAGCGACTGGCGGACCCCATCGATCTTCTTCGGCTCGTTGCGATTCGAATTCACAGCGCACAACAATGACGTTGGCCATTTCCGGTTCGAAGCGCGTTGATTGTCGCATGAGTGCCGATGCGGGTTCATCAGGCATGTCCCAGAGTTTTGGAATCGTTTCCGAACGGAGTTCGTTGTTGGCGGTGCGCTCAAAACGGGTCACCCGCGCCCAACTGCCGACGCCGCCGCCTTGGATGGGATTCCACGGCCACGGACTCCACGCCTTGCTCTGGCCGTCGGCGGTGCGATCGATTGATTTGCCGGCATAGTAGGATTGCTGGATCAAACGGCCTGGATCGGCGAGGTTGACGGCGTTTTTGGGATACGCGCGGGTGGAAAGCCAGGTGATGGCACCGCCTCTGGCGCGATCAATTCCCACGCGCATCGTGCCATTGTCGATCAGCAACATCCCCCTGTCCTCACCGCCAAGGGCGCGGTAACGCAGCAGTGCTTCGAGGAAATAATAGTCCGCGTAGTTCAGCGGGACATCCACCTCGGAATTTTTTGGGTGATGGCCGGTCGAATGTTTGAGAAGGAATCCACCATTCTCGCCCACCCTTGCCAGATACGCCGGTGATGAGAGCGAGAGCAACTGCTGCCGTGCGAAACCAAGGCATTGACGGCCGAAATTTGCGTCCACCATGCCGCTCAATTCAATCAGCGCCGAGGCCATCACTGCCGCCGCCGAGGCATCGCGGGGCGCGTTTGGAATGTCCGGCGCGTCGAAGTCCCAATACGGGATCTTGTCCTCTGGCAGGCGCGGATGAGTCATGATGAAGCGGGCGATGCGCTTGGCTTGTTCGAGATAGTTCGCGTTACCCGTCTCGCGAAACATCATGGTGTAGCCGTAGATTCCCCACGCCTGGCCGCGTGCCCATGCCGACGAATCGGAGAAGCCCTGATGCGTCTGCCTGCCGCGCACCGCACCGGTCGCGGGGTCGTAATCCACGACGTGGTAGCTGCTGGCGTCGGGCCGGAAGTGATTGGCCATCGTCTTGTCCGCATGACTCACGGCGATTTCCTTGAAGTGCGCCTCACCGGTTTCGCGACCGGCCCAGGTGAGGAGTTCGAGGTTCATCAGGTTGTCTATGATCACGGGATATTTCCACCCGCCGAAATCCCACGACCGGATCAAGCCCACCGGCGGGCTGTAACGGGTGCAAAGGGAACGCGCGCCTTGAATGAGCACGGCGCGATACGCAGGATCGGGCGTGAGACGCAAGGCGTTTCCGTAGCTGCAGAACAACATGAATCCGACGTCGTGGTTGTCACGGAAGTTCTTGATGCTTTCGAGGCGTCTCGTGTAGTCCGCCGCGACGTTCTTCCATTTGGCATCGCCGGTGAATTCGTAGAGATACCAGAGCGTGCCGGGAAAAAATCCACTTGTCCAATCCGTCGGTGGGACCGTCTTCAACTGCCCGTCCTCGTAAGTGCGCGGCAGTTCAGGGTCGCCCTTGAGTTGATCGATCATGAAACCGCATTGGGCACCGGCAAACTGGAACGTGGCCGGAATCCGCGCAAGAAGTTCGTCGTTTGCTGCCGGACGCGGACGGGCGGCGGAGTTCGCAAGCTCCGTTTTGCGATCGCTGTTTTCACATTTTCCGCAGGGGGCCAGCAGCAAGACTGCGGCAAGAGCGGTGAAGAGGGTTTTCATGAAAGTGTGATGGTGGCATCAAGGCTCATCGCATGAAGGATTTCCTGACATCATCCGGCAGGGGTTTGCCGGCGTTCTGGAGCAGCGTGGTAAGATATCTGCCGGCGTGACCCAAGCTGCCGTCGGGACGGAGAAGCCAGAACCCGCGCATTTCTTCGGCCTTGCGGGGGCGTCGATCAGACTTGGTGCCGTCCCTCGGTTCATTGCAGTAGAGTTCCCAATGGACGATCCAGGGGATATCCATCGCCAGCATGACACCCATCGCGCGGTCCCACCACTCGATGATGTCCGCTTCTTTCGCCTCGTTCTCCGGCTTGCCGATCTCGCCGACAAACACCGCGTTATCGCCAAATGTCGGGCTGGGCCGCATGTGCCGGCGAATCAACTCGATGCCCTGCCAGGTATCCTCGACCTTGCTCATCCCATCATAACTCGACCATGAAACCAAATCGAGCGTGACGTGTGGCAGAACGTGAGTGGTTAGGGTCGGCAGGCCCTTGGTTCCATCCCAGACACGGTTGACTTCCGCTGCATGATAGACCTTGCACTTTGAAGCGCCTGCTTCCTTTCTCGCTTTTTCGACACCGCGCTGGCGGGCCGCCAGCCAGCGGATGAACGCGTCGCACCGGCGCTTCACTTCCTCCGGGGGGACCTTTCCCCAAGTGCCACCTTCCTCGCGGCGCAGCATCCAGTCGCCTTCCCAGTGCTGGAGAATGAAGGTGATATCCCGGTCACCAAAGGTCTTGAGCAGATAGGAGGTCACTTCGTGAAACTGGTCTTCCTCGTCGGCGAAGGTATTGTCACCGGAGAAGAACGTCTGCTTGTTGCCTACCAATGGGAAAACCTCCAAAAAAACGGTGCGAAACGGCAAGGCAAGTGCATCGACATAATCCTTGTGTTTGAGGACATCCACGAGACGCCCTGATTTCAGCGCCGGACTCCAGTCACTGTTGTAGCCGTATCCCGGCAGATCGTCCTCGCGCAGCCAGAACTTGGCCACGTTCATGCCCAGGCGGTGGATGGCCTCCGCGCCCTCAAGGAGAAACGGCTTGTCCGTCAGGTGATAGTGGCCGTCGTAGTGGGTGGCTCCGAGCCGGTCCTTGAGATCCGCAGGAATCTTGCCGCCAAGCAGCGGACGGGCCGCATTGACCCGCCTTTTGATTTCCTCGGGCGAAGTCAGTGCGGGAGGTTCCGCACCGAACGACTTGGATGGAGATAGCGCGACAAGGGCAGTAGCCGCGCCGGCTTGTTTGATGAATTTTCTGCGATGAATGGAGTTCATGGTATAACCAACGGGTGGAAAACGGGGAATCTATCCAATGCGTCCGTCCATCCGCGTGTCATGACGGTTCGTAAGTCGCATCAAACAAAAGCCGGCGTCTTGGAAGCTGAGGCGAATTGCATGACGAAATCCACCAGCGCGGGGAAGTTCGCCGTCGCCACACCAATGGTTTCATCCGCCGCACCGTAATAGACATAGAGCACGTCATCCACCACCACGTTGGCCGTCGGGAAGACAACCCCATGCGGATAGAGTCCGTTCCATTCAAACTCCTCCTCTGGCTCCATCACCGGCTCGGGCGTGCGCGCGATCACTTTGGCGGGATTCTCAAGATCAAGCATCATCACCCCGACGCGGTAGATTCCCTGGCAATCCACCGCATGATAGATCACGAACCAGCCGTGCGGCGTCCGGATCGGCGGTGTCGATCCGCCGATCTTGTTCTCCCACGCGAATTCACCCTTTGCGAGCAGCACGCTCTCCGACCAGGCGAGCAGATCGTCCGAGTAGCACAGCCAGATCGCCGGGTATCTGTTGTCGAAATCCATGCCGGCCCACTGCATCGGACGATGAAGCATGACATACTTACCGCGGATTTTTTCCGGGAAAAGAATCACGTCACGGTCATCCACATCCGAGCGGGTGATCCGGCCGAGCCGGCGGAACGAGCGCAGGTCGTCGGAAACGAGCAACCCGGAAGCAGTCATGTTTTCGCCGAAAAGTGGCGGCATGGACGGGTCCCTTGGATTGAAAGCGCTGTTGTCCGGGGCCAGCCAATACTGGCCCGGCTGGTAGGCTCGATAGGCGTAGGTGATATAAAAATGGCCGTCCAACCTGACGATCCGCGGGTCCTCGATGCAGCCGGCATCCGGGCCGTCCGCGCTGGGCGAAAGCACCGGCTGATCGCTCTGGCGCACGAAGTGGATGCCGTCCGTGCTGGTGGCGAGGCCGAAACAGATCACATGATCCTTGTCGTCGCCCGCCGCGCGGTAGAGCATGTGGAAGACGCCGTTGTGATAGATCACGCCTGGATTGCAAACGACGAGGTTTTCCCAGGGATTTCCCGGGTGCGGGCGCAGGATGGGGTTGTCGGAGTGTCTTTGCAGTTTCATGATGGAATATGGGACAGGGGTTGGGGAAGGGATCGTCAGCGCCAGATATAGACGAAGATGCCCATCAGGATCAGCAGCAGGATGGAGAGAACGCGGAAATTCCTGTGCCACGGCACCCCCGCGAGCTCGCGGGTTTCGTTGCGGTAGAACGAGGGGTTCCAGACATAGCGCTCCACCACATCCGCACTTGGCGCGGCGGTCGCCAGGCTGACGGGAATGATGATGGCCAGCGCCACAACAAACAGCATGGGAGCAACGTAAAGGAAGTTCCAGTCCGCGAACGGGGTGTGGTTGATACCCAGCAGCAGGCTGACGCTGATGACGAAACCGGTGATGAGGCCGACGAACGCGCCCGTCGCCGAGGCGCGTTTCCAGAACAGGCCGCAGAGGAACACCGCGATCACCGGCGGAGTCAGGTAGGAAAGGAACTGCTGGAAGTATTTGACCATCGAATCGAACTTCGCGATCTGCGGCGACCAGAGGGCGGCCACGGTGATGATGATGATGCCCGCCACGCTGCCTGCAAAGACTTGCTGGCGGCTGGTGATGCCCGGCCGCAGCTTGGTGACGAGGTCCATTGTCACCAGCGTCTGGGCCGAGTTGAGCAACGAGGTGAGCACCGAGGTCATGGCGGCGATGAAGCCGATGATGACCAGCCCCTTCAACCCGGCGGGCAGCAACTCGAACACCAGCTTGGGGTAGATCTGGTCGCCTTTTTCGAGATCCGGGAAGAGCACGCGGCCCGCCACACCCGGCAGCACCATGAGAAAGAAGATCACAAAATTGAGCGCCCCTGCCAGCAGGTTGCCCCAGCGGCCGTGTTCCATGCTTTTCGCACTGAGCGTGCGCTGGACCATCGCCTGGCTCAGGCCCCAGTAGTAGAAGCCGAGCAGCGGCAGGCTGATGAAAAGCGTCGGCCATGGCACCGAAGGGTCGTTGAGCGGACGGATCAGGCTGAGGTGTCCCTCAGGTGCGGCGTTCATCACCGCGCTCCAGCCACCGGCCTTGTCGAAGGCGGTGAAAGTCAGGATCGCCGAGCCCAACATCAGCACGAAAGCCTGGATCAACTCCACGCGCATCACCGCCGAGAGCCCGCCGACGAGCGTGTAGGAGGCGCCGAGAATGGCCAGACCCCAGATGATGGTCTGAATGCTGAACTGCGGGAAAACCATGTGCAGCATCAGCGCGCCTGCATACAGCGTGACTGCCAGATCGGCGAAGACATAGCCAATGACCGTCAGGATGGAAAGATAGGTGCGGGAACGGCCGTCATAGCGGCCTTCCAGGAACTCCGGCAGGGTGTAGATTCGGTTTTTGAGATAGAACGGCAGGAAGAACACCAGGAAAAAGATGACCGGGATGATGGCGGCGAACAGACCGTAGTTGAACACCGAAATGCCCGTGGAATAGGCATCGCCCGCCCACCCCACCAACGCGGAGCTCGAGACCACCGTGGCGAACATCGATAGCCCCACCACCGGCCAGGGCATGTTGCGGCCACCTAGAAAGTAACCCTCCGCGCTTTTCCGCGAGGAGTTGCGCAGCCCCCAGAAAACGATGCCCGCAAGATAAACGACCATGACGACGATGTCCGTCGTGCTGAGATTGATGTTGGGCATGGCTGGGTAGGATCTAGGCAACAACATTTTCACAACTCCACCCGGCCCGCGACTTCTCCGATGAGTCATAATTTTGTCGAATTGCGACATTGCCAAACTGCCGCAAGCCGCTTAACCATGGCGGGAACCATGAGTCGCGCGGAAACCAACCCGATGAATCTGGCCCACGGGCAAAGGCGCAATGTGCTGTTGCTTCTCGCGTGGCATTCAACCGAGGTTTTCCGCGGGATCGCCCGTTTCGCACGCGATGCCGGTTGGATTCTCGACAGCCGCTTCGAACGCAGCGGCGAAGTGCCCGAGACCTGGACGGGCGACGGTGTTATCGGCGTGCTCGGCGTCCATCCGGATGTGGACCGCCTCGCCGCGCGCTGCAAACTGCCCTTCGTCAACATCGGCTACTCCAACATCGACGCCGCGCCGCGCGTCGCGGCGGACCAGACGCAGATCGCCAGACTCGCTGCGGATCATTTCCGCAACCGCGGCTTCCGTCATTTCTGTTATTACCTGCGCGACGGCCACCCGGGCGATGTCGGCCGCTGCGAAGCCTTCCGCGCCGAACTGGCCAAAACGGGCAACGAACTGCTGGTGATCGACGGCCAATTCAGCAGCGGCAGCAGCGCCACCTCGCGGATCCGCTGGCTGGCCCGCCGCCTCAAGTCGCTGCCAAAACCCACCGCACTGCTTGCC
>JBGSUP010000083.1:0-5458 GCA_041753485.1 Akkermansiaceae bacterium | reverse complement strand
TCTTCGGCGGCACCTATTTCCCGCCCGACGACCGCCACGGCCGGCCCGGATTCACCCGCGTCTGCAACGAACTCGCCCGACTCTGGCGCGATGACAAACTGCAGATCACGCGTGCGGCCGCACGCGCAATCCGTCATTTGCGAAGCGAGGTTGCGGCGGCGGCTGAGGGGGGCGGGCTGCCGGGAAAGCGGGTTTTCGGCGATTTTCTGGATCGATGCGACACGCTGTTTGATCCCCAACTCGGTGGTTTCGGCGGTGCGCCGAAATTTCCGCGGCCGGTGATTGTGCGGGCATTGATGCAACTGAGCGAGCGCTTCGGCCGCGACACGACCGAAGGCGCGAAGGCATGGGAAATGAGCGAGCGCACACTGCGGGCGATGGCGGCCGGGGGCATGCACGACCACCTCGGCGGCGGTTTCCACCGCTACGCGGTGGACCGCTACTGGCATGTGCCTCACTATGAGAAGATGCTCTATGACCAGGCGCAGCTCGCGATGGCTTATCTCGATGCATGGCAGATCTCCGGCGACGGCCGCTTCCGTGAGGTGAGCGGGGGGATTTTCCGTTATTTAATGGAAACCCTGCGCGATTCATGCGGCGCGATTCATGCGGCGGAGGATGCGGACAGCCTGCCGGATTATGATGCGAAGCACAAACGTGAAGGCTCTTTCTGGACATGGACGTCGGATGAAATCAGCGGTTTGCTCGATCCGCGCGATGCGGCGATCTTTTGTGCGGCCTTTGGCGTGGAAGCGGACGGCAATGCCCGGCCGGAGAGCGATCCGCACGGCGAACTGAAGGGACAAAACACGTTGTTCCGCGCCATGAGGAACAATGCGATTGCGGTGATGTTCAATTGCACGGAGAGCGAGATCCGCAAGCGGCTTGAGCACTCCAAAAGAATTCTGCTGGAAACCCGGGTAAAACGTCCCCCGCCACATCGCGATGACAAGATCATCACGGCATGGAATGGCCTGGCCATCGGCGCATTGGCCCGCGGCGGGCGCGTGTTCGATCAGACGGATCTGGCGGGCGCGGCGCAAGCTGCCGCCACGTTCATCAAGCGGGAGCTGTGGGATGGCGAACGCCTGTTTCGGAGTTACCGCCAGCACCGGGGGAGCGCGGAAGGATTTCCCGCCGATTATGTCTTTCTGATCTCCGGGTTGATCGAACTGCATGCCGTGCTCCCGGATGGCGGCTGGCTCGATTGGGCGGCGGAACTCCAGCGGAAACTCGACGCAAGCTTCTGGGATGAGCAGAGGGCGGGATATGTCATGCGGCCGGAATTGTCAGGTGAGACGCTGCTGGTGATCCGCGAGGATTACGACGGCGCGGAGCCATCGCCCAATCACCTGGCGGCGGAAAACCTGCTCAAACTGGCGGTTTTGTTGGAAAACCCGGACCACTCCGCCCGTGCGGAGGAACTGCTGCGCGCAGGTTCCCACATGCTGGAAACGCAGTCCTTCGCCTGTCCCCTGCTGCTGACGGCGCTCGATCTGCACGAGCGCGGGGTCATGAAATTCCAAGTGCCGGAAGCAGTGGATGACGGGGTCCGCGAAAGACTACGGACCACCTATCTGCCGCGCGCCGTGTTCGCGCCGGGTAATGTGGATGAGGTGCTCGTGTGTGAGGGGTTTGCCTGCCGCAGATTCACCTGAATAGATTCTGACTTTGGGGGTTTGCGGTGAGCTGAGCCGCAATACTGCAAGGGCCAATACCTGATTGGGGTGCGGGCATTCGACTTGATCCAGTTGATCTGGCCATGAAGGAGCATGGAGAACAACCCTCCTGGCTGTTTTGGAGTCCGGGCTTCCAGCCTGGACCTCGCACGTTCGCAAATTGAGCGAATGAGAGGGCTGCGAAATTCAAAAGATTTCCCGGTTGACACCCCGAAACCGGCTCCCTAACTTGCGTCCCCCTCCGCGCACGCCACGTATCCGGAGCCATTTCTCAATTCAAGCACATGAAGACGTTTTCCGCCAAGCCTCACGAAGTCGAGCGCAAGTGGTATGTGATCGACGCCAAGGGCAAGATCCTGGGCCAAGTCGCCGTGGAGGCCGCGCGCCTCCTTCGCGGCAAGCACAAACCGACATTCACCACCCACGTGGACACCGGCGATTTCGTCGTGGTGATCAATGCCGACCAGGTGGTGCTTACCGGAGCCAAGGAGAATGCCAAGATTTACTCGCGTTTCTCCGGCTACGTCGGGGGCCAGAAGGTGGAAACCCCGCGCATTGTTCGCGAGCGCCGGCCGATCCTGCTGGTCGAGCGCGCCGTGTATGGAATGCTGCCCCACACCCGCCTCGGCAAAGCCCAATACTCCAAGCTCAAGGTTTACGCCGGTGCCGAGCATCCGCACGAAGCCCAGCAGCCTGTCGAACACGCCGTCCGCTGATTCTTCACCCTGATTTTCTCCCATCATGACCGCCACCACCACCAAAAGCGCCACCGGCCGTCGGAAAACCGCCGTCGCCCGCATCTGGATGTCCGAAGGCACCGGCCAGATCACCATCAATGATCGCCCCTTCGAAGAATACCTTCCCACCATCGAACTCCAAAACGCCATCCTCGCTCCGTTCCAAGCGGCCTCGTTGATGAACAAGTTCGATCTCAAGATCGTCGTCAAGGGTGGAGGCACCCATGCCCAAGCCGTGGCGATCCGCCACGCGATTTCCCGCTCACTCACGCAAGTGGACCCGGAAAACCGCAAGCTCATCAAGCCGCTGGGTTTCCTCACCCGGGATCCCCGCATGAAGGAACGCAAGAAGTCCGGTCAACCGGGTGCCCGCAAGCGCTTCCAGTTCTCCAAGCGCTGATCGCCCGCAGGAAAAGATCCCCATCTCAAAAGACCGCAGCCTTCACGGGCTGCGGTTTTTTCGTTTGGCCGTCTCATCCCGGCCTCCGATCCCCGGCGCGACCCGCGGCCTTTCCTCGAAGTTTCATCTGCGGAAACACCTGCCGCAGGTCAGTGCGCCTCGGGGAAAGGCGCGGAGTCAATCAACAGCGGGCGCAAAAGATGGTGGCGGCCCCCGAGGTGCGGATCTTCGGCGATCACCTTGTCGGCGATTTCCCTGGCTTCGCGCAACAGCGCGGTGTCTGCCAGAAAATCAACGAAGCGGAGATCGCAAAGGCCGCTTTGCTGGGTGCCCAGCACGTCCCCCGGACCGCGCATGCGGAGATCGGCCTCCGCGATCTCGAAACCATCGGCGGATTGCTCCAGGACTTTGAGCTTCGCCATGCCTTCGGGACTCTTGCCATCGGTTAGAAGGACACAATAACCCTTGTGCCCGCCCCTGCCGATGCGGCCGCGGAGCTGGTGGATCTGCGCCATTCCAAAACGTTCGGCATGGTGCAGGATCATGACCGAGGCATTCGGCACATCCACGCCGACCTCGATCACGGTGGTCGCCACCAGCGCGGCGATTCCACCCTCGCGGAATCGCCGCATGACTTCCTCCTTCTCATCCGGCCTGAGTTTTCCGTGGATCAACCCGACTTCGCGGCCGGACAGCCGTTTCCGCCACTTTTCATGCGCCGCGGTGGCGGACTCCGCCTTGAGGTTTTCGCTCTCTTCGACAAGCGGATAGACGAGATAGGCCTGGCGGCCCGCAGCGAGCTGCTCCTTCACGAAACTGGTGACGTCGGACTGTTTCGCCGCCGCTCTCACGGCAGTGATGATTTTCCCGCGGCCGGGAGGTTTTTCATCGAGCAGGGAGACATCCAGATCGCCATAAATCGTCATCGTGAGCGTGCGTGGAATCGGCGTGGCCGTCATCACCAGCACGTCGGGGACCACCCCGCGGCGGATCAACGCGGCACGCTGGGCGACGCCGAACTTGTGCTGTTCATCAATGACGATGAGCCCGAGATCCCCGAAAAGCGTCTCGTCGTGCAGCAGGGCGTGGGTGCCGATGATCATCTGCGCCCTGCCGTCCGGTTCGAGGTGACCCGACTCGTCACGGTTGGCGGTGCGCAAGGCGACGCGCACGCCAAGCGGTTCCAGCCAGCGGCGGAAAGTGAGGTAATGCTGTTCTGCCAGAATCTGGGTGGGTGCCATCAGCGCAGCCTGGCAGCCGGAATCCACGGCAAGCAACATCGCCGCCATGGCGACGAAGGTTTTCCCGGAACCGACATCGCCCTGCAACAGACGGTTCATCGGGCGAGGCAGGCGCATGTCGCCGATGATTTCGCGAATCGAGCGTTTCTGCGCCGCAGTGAGATCAAATGGCAGACTGTCGTAAAAGGCGGTGAGCAGCGCCGTGCGCTTGCCAAGCACCCGGCCGGCCTGCTCGAGATGGCGGGACCGCCGCCAGGCGACATTGAGCTGGATGGCGAAAAACTCCTCCAGGGCAAAGCGCCTGCGGGCGGCGCTGGCCTGGTCGATCGAATCCGGAAAATGGACGGCACGCAAAGCCTCCGCGCGGGGCGTGGAGCAATCCGCATCGAAGGCGGTGGTGAGGGACGCCGGATCACACTGAAGCAACAGCAGGTGCATGATTTCCCGCAGCCGCCGCTGGGCAAGCCCGGCGATGCTCCGATAGATGGGAACGATGCGTTCGAGATGAATCGACTCGCCCGGCGCGTTTTCCTCACTGAGGATTTCGAACTCCGGATGATCAATGATCAGGCGGCCATTGGCATCCTTCACCTTGCCATGGATGATCACTTCCTGACCGCATGCCACGAGCTTGTGGATGAACGGCATGTTGAACCAGCGGCAGGTGATTTTACCCGAGCCGAAAACACCGCCGCCGCCATCCATGACCACAGCCTCATAGAAGCCCCGGCCATGGCTGAAATGGCGCTTTGTAGTGTCAACAACCGCACCGCGGAGACACACGGCGGATGGCGTTGGCTGGTTGGGAAAGGAATCGAAACGGCGGCGGTCTTCGTAGCGCTTGGGGAAATGATCGAGAAGTTCCTCCGCAGTCCGGAACCCGGCGGCGGCAAGCGCGACCACCTCCCTGGCGGGGAGAATCGACAATGACGCGAGATCGTCTTGCGCGGAAATCACGGTGGCGGCAGTTCGGCAAGGTGCTGGAGATATGCAAACGC
The DNA here is from genome assembly GCA_041753485.1 of Akkermansiaceae bacterium. Taxonomy (GTDB): domain Bacteria; phylum Verrucomicrobiota; class Verrucomicrobiia; order Verrucomicrobiales; family Akkermansiaceae; genus Luteolibacter. The sequence continues at coordinate 403 of JBGSUP010000083.1, read as the reverse complement.
ATAGATGCCGGACGAATGGCCGTCGCCCCAGAACAGTTGGATGGCATAGGCTCCGACAAGATCGAACTTGAGCAACCTGAAGGCTTCAGGCCCATGTTCAACCTTGGGACGGATCACGCGGCCGAGGGCGTCCGGCTCGCCTTGGCAAGCCGCGCAGGGGCAGGCGCGACGCAACAGCGGCAGGGGCAGGTAGGCTTCGAAACCATTGGCAAACGACAAGGCGAGTTCGTTCCCAATGACTGCCGCGTTTTCAAGCGTCTGTGGCATGGCCCAATCTGCGCTCAACCCAGCTCGCCGTCCACCCGATAGCTTCGTTTGCCGAAAATCGACGAGCCCACGCGCACGTGGGTGGCGCCTTCTTCGATTGCGACTTCGAAATCGCCGCTCATGCCCATACTCAGGG
>JBGSUP010000082.1:0-4584 GCA_041753485.1 Akkermansiaceae bacterium | reverse complement strand
ATGCGCACCGGCCCGCTGCGCAACCTCGGTGCCTGCCTCTCACCCGACAACGCGTGGATCGCCCTGCAAGGGATCGAAACCCTGCCGCTGCGCATGCAGCGCCATTGCGAAAACGCCCTCGCCGCCGCCAGGCACCTGCAGAACCACGCTGCGGTCGAGTGGGTGCGTTTCCCCGGCCTGCCCGGCGATCCGCAAGCCGCACTCAACGACAAATACCTCCATGGAAAAGGCGGCTCGATGGTCGTCTTCGGCATCAAGGGCGGGGCCAAAGCCGGTGCGAAGTTCATCGATTCGCTCAAACTCTTCAAGCACCTCGCCAACGTCGGCGACGCCAAGTCGCTCGCCATCCACCCCGCCACCACCACCCACTCGCAGCTCAACCAGGAACAACTGCTCGCCGCCGGCATCCCGCCCGAACTCATCCGCCTCTCGATCGGCATCGAACACATTGACGACATCACCGCCGACCTCGATCAGGCGCTGGCCAACATCTCATGAACACTTCCGAATCCAGAAACACCATCTTCGCGAAAATCGAAGCCGCCACCGCCGCTCTCAAATCCAGGGCTCCGCTACCGGAATACGATGTCACCATCACGCACTCTGCGCCAAAGCTGGAAGGCTCCGACCTGTGGGAAATCTTCTGCCGCAACTTCAAGGCGGTGAACGGGAAACCCATGTCCTCGGTGGCAGAGCTGGCATCGTTCCTCAAATCCACCAGTCAAGTCCACGGCTACTGCGATCCCGCCTTGTTCGATGCCATCGGCTCGAAACTCGCCGCTGCCGGGCTGACGGTCGAAACCACCTATGAGCGTTCCCGTTACGACGACTATCAGTTTGGCATCACGCGCGCCACCGGGGCGATCGCGGAATCCGGCACGGTGATCATCGATGACGACCGCACGTCCCATCGTCTTGCCGCGCTCTCGCCGTGGGTCCACGTGGCGGTGCTGGAGCGCGGCGAAATCCACCGCGCCATGTCCGATGCCATCACCGCGTTTGGCGATAGCCCGAACATCATCTGGTGCACCGGCCCGTCCAAGACCGCCGATGTCGAGGGCATCCTGATCGAGGGTGTTCACGGCCCTGGCGAGCAGGTGGCGCTGCTGGTTTGATGCCGCGCAGCTCCGGGTTTTTGATCAAGGTCCGCCGTCTCACACCGCCACCGGTGCCTTGATGTGCGGATGCGGGTCGTAATCCTCGAGGCGGATGTCAGCGATGGTAAAGGCGTCGATGCTGCGGACCTGCGGATTGAGCCAGAGTTTCGGCAGGGCTTTCGGCTCGCGGGAGAGTTGGAGCGCCGCCTGATCGAGGTGGTTGGTGTAAAGATGGACGTCGCCGAAGGTGTGGACAAAATCCCGCGCCTCATAACCGCAGACATGGGCGACCATTTGCGTGAGCAGGGCGTAGGAAGCAATGTTGAAGGGCACGCCGAGGAACAAATCCGCGCTGCGCTGATAGAGCTGGCACGAGAGGCCCGGGCGGCCGCCTCCGGAAACTTCGTGCACGTAGAATTGAAACAGCAAATGGCACGGCGGCAGCGCCATCTGGTGGATCTGGGCGACGTTCCATGTGGAGACGATGTGGCGGCGCGAATGCGGGTTCCCGAGCAAGCCGTCGATGAGCAGGTGGATTTGGTCGATGGTCCGGCCCTCGGGGGTCGGCCAGGCGCGCCATTGCCTGCCATACACCGGGCCGAGTTCGCCTTCGTCATCGGCCCACTCGTCCCAGATAGTCACGCCGTTTTCCTTGAGGTAGCGGGTGTTGGTTTCGCCGCGCAGGAACCACAGCAGCTCGTGAATGATCGAGCGGAGGTGGAGTTTCTTGGTCGTCACGCAGGGAAAACCCTGGCGCAGGTCGTAGCGCGTCTGACGCCCGAATACCGAGATCGTGCCCGTGCCGGTGCGATCGGAGCGATGTTCCCCGTTTGCCAGCACGTCGCGCATCAAATCGAGGTAGGTTTTCATGCCCGCCATCAAGCCACGCCCCGCCCATGCCCGGCAAGGAAGAAGGGTTCTGAAAATCAAGTTTGCTGGAATCTTGACGTGTCTGGCGCGGGGAGTCAGGGTTTCGGAAACCCTCAAGCCACCAAGACCATGGAAATTCACGGAACCGTGCGGGACCTCCTGCAAAACAAGGGCGGCGAAGTCTGGACGACCTCGCCGCAAGACACCGTTTACGATGCAATCCGCCTGATGGGGGAGAAGAACATTGGGGCGCTCGTTGCCATGGAAGGCGACCAGGTGGTGGGCGTGCTCTCCGAGCGCGATTACAGCCGCAAGGTGGTGCTCCAGGGACGGACCTCGCGCGACACGCTGGTGGGCGACATCCTCTCGTTTCCGGCGATTGCCGTGTGCTGCGGGGACAGCATTGAAACCTGCATGCAGCTCATGACTTCCCGCCGCATCCGCCACCTTCCGGTCGTGGATGACGGCCGCCTCACCGGCCTGGTGTCCATGGGCGACCTGGTCAACTGGGTGATGCAGTCGCAACGCCACACCATCCAGCAGCTCCACGGCTACATCTCCGGCGAATACCCGGGGTGAGGAGGGCATTGATCCGCTGCCCCCGATTTCTCTTCCCTCGCTTGCTGGCTCGACTTTAGGCTTCGCTCCGCCATGTCCGAGATCCCCACCCGCCCAGGCAAACTGATGGCCGCCAACCGCGGCGAGATTGCGATCCGCATTTTCCGCGCCGCCAACGAGCTCGGCCTGCGCACGGTCTCGATCTTTGCCGAGGAGGACCGCTTCTCGATCCACCGCTTCAAGGCGGACGAGGCGTATCCGCTCGATGCCTCGAAAGGCCCGGTCGGCGCTTATCTGGATGTCGAGGGCATTGTCGCGCTCGCGAAACAGAAGGGCGTGACCATGATCCATCCGGGCTACGGGTTTCTCTCGGAAAACGCCGCGTTCGCCCGGGCCTGCGCGCGGGAGGGGATCATTTTCATCGGTCCCTCGCCGGACTTGTTGGACAACATGGGCGACAAGACCGCGGCACGCACGCTGGCCCACAAGTTCGATGTGCCCACCCTGCCGGGAACCGAGGAACCAATCACCGACCCCGACCAGGCCCTGACCGTGGCGCACGAGATCGGTTTTCCGCTCATCATCAAGGCGGCCTTCGGCGGCGGCGGCCGCGGCATGCGCGTGGTGGAAAAACCATCGCAACTCCCGGCGCTGTTGGCCGAGGCCCAGAACGAGGCGCTCAACGCCTTCGGCAACCCGGCGGTTTTCCTCGAACGCTACATTTCCCGCGCCAAGCACATCGAGGTGCAGATCCTTGGCGACCAGCACGGCAATGTCGTCCATCTCCACGAGCGCGATTGTTCGGTGCAGCGGCGCTATCAGAAAGTGATCGAGGTCGCGCCTGCGATGCATCTCGACCCGAAAGTCCGTAGGGAGCTTTGCGAGGCCGCAGTCAAGCTGGCCAGGGGCATCGGCTACAACAATGCCGGCACCGTCGAGTTCCTCTATGACATGGATCAGAACGACTGGTTCTTCATCGAGATGAACCCGCGCATCCAGGTGGAACACACCGTGACCGAGTGCGTCACCGGCATCGATCTCGTTCGTTCGCAGATCCTTGTCGCCCAGGGAAATCCGCTCTTCGGCGAGGAAGTAGCCATCCCGCCGCAGGATGAGATTCCCTGCATCGGTTTCGCCATCCAGTGCCGCGTCACCACCGAGGATCCGCTGAAGAATTTCTCGCCGGACTATGGCCGCATCCTCAACTACCGCTCCGCGGCCGGCTTCGGCATCCGCCTCGACGCCGCTTCGGGCGACGCCGGCTCGGTCGTCACGCCCTACTACGACTCGATGCTGGTGAAGATCACCGCGATGGGCCGCGATTTTCCGATGGCCTGCCAGCGCATGGACCGCGCGCTGCGCGAGTTCCGCATCCGCGGGGTGAAAACAAACATTCCGTTCCTGGAAAACGTCATTGCCGACGAAACCTTCCGTTCCGGCCAGGCGCATACCAAGCTGATCGACACCAAGACCGAGTTGTTCCAGTTCCGCCCGCGCCGCGACCGGGCGACCCGCACGCTTTCCTATCTATCGGACATCACGCTCAACGGCAACCCCACCGCGAAGGGTTGGAAACCGGCCGCCGCGCTGCCCAAGGCGCATGTGCCCGACTCGCTGATTATTGAACACCAGGCAAAGGTCCCCAGAGGCAGCCGCAATGTCCTGTTGGAGCTCGGTCCCGAAAAGTTCGCCGAGTGGATCCTCGCTCAAAACCGCCTGCTCGTCACCGACACCACCCTGCGCGACGCGCACCAATCGCTCATCGCCACCCGCATGCGCAGCTATGACATGCTGCGCGTGGCCGAGGCTGTGGCCCACCGCGTGCCGCAGCTTTTCTCGCTGGAAATGTGGGGCGGTGCCACCTTCGACACGGCGATGCGCTTTCTCAGCGAATGCCCGTGGGAGCGCCTCCGCCGCCTGCGCGGGAAAATCCCGAACCTCTGCTTCCAGATGCTTTTCCGCGGCTCCAACGCCGTCGGCTACTCGAACTATCCGGACAACGTCGTCGCCGGCTTCGTCAAGCACGCGGCGGACTCCGGCATGGACATCTTCCGGATCT
>JBGSUP010000081.1:0-5837 GCA_041753485.1 Akkermansiaceae bacterium | reverse complement strand
CCCGCCGGACACCCTGCTGCCCCATGTCCTGAGCGCCCGCCCGGTCTCGCCGCTGCCGCCCGGCGAAGCATGGCACCTTTCCGTCCTGAAGGGTCTTCCCAATGCCACTGCCAGCGCCCGTCTCGGCGCGGACACGCAGTTCCAGATCGGCAACATCGAGCCCTTCCGCGTGACCGAGATCGCCGCCCGCGTCATCGCCAACGAACCTCGCCGCATCACGATCACCTTCAATCATCCGCTTCCAGATAAACTCCCGGCGGATTTCCTGGCAACCGCCATCTTCATCGTTCCTCGTCCGGAAAATCTCCAGGCGAAAACCGACGGCCGCCAAATCCACCTGACCGGCGACTTGCTCGCGGAAGACCAATACACCGTCACCATGCTCCCCAAACTCAGCTCGAATATCGGCTTTCCTCTCACCGTGGGAAAAACCGAAAAGCTGAAATTCGAGCACCTCAAGCCCGGTGTCGCACTGCCGTCCGAAGACGTCGGCCAACTCGCCATGGGCAACCGCAAATACCGGCTTTTCACCCGGAATCTGGCAAGCATGCGGCTGCGCATCAAGAAACTCGATGGCGTGGACCTGATCCGCGCCTTCCAAGGATACCGCCATTTCACCGGCCGCGGCCCGGACAACGACCGCATCCGCCCGACCGCCCCCGTGCCTTATCCATTGATCGTCGGCACGCCTCTCGCCGACCGCGAGATCCCTCTCGGAAACCCGATCGACACCACCAGGATCATCACTCTCGATTGGAACGACGTGCTGCCGAAAGAAATGACCTACGGCGTGCTGTTTCTCGAATCCTCAGGCCTGCCGCACGCGAAATGCGGTAGCTCCGATCGCAGCACCACCCAGGCCATCATTCAACTCACCGACATCGGTTTGGCATGGAAACTCACACCCGCCGAGGCCTTTGTGTATGCCTTTTCCTGCGAGACCGGCGCGCCGCTCCCCGGGGTGAAACTCCAACTCTTCGGTGAGGATGCCACCGCCTTGCAAAGCGCCCTCACCGATGCCTCCGGCCTCGCCACCATGCCGCGTCTGGCCGCCGCCCGCCACCTCCAGGCATCGCTCGGCCAGGACACGTATGTCACCGCGTTTGACAGCACGCTCGAAACCATCGGCATGTGGCATTTTCCCGTCCGCTATTCCTGGAATAAGCCGCTCGAATCTTCGCGCCAGGCGTTTCTATTCACCGACCGCTCGCTCTACCGGCCCGGCGAAACCGTGCGCCTGAAGGGCATCCTGCGCACCCTCAGCGGCAATGCCATCCAGCCTGCCAAACCCGGCCCCGCACGCATCGTCGTGCTCGATCCCACCGAAAAGGAAATCCTCAATCAAGCGGTCACGATTTCTTCCAACGGCTCGTTTGATTTCACCCACGCTCTCACCCCCGGCAAAACCGGACGCCACACGGTCCGACTGGAGTTTCCCGAGGAACTCGCCGCAGTCAGTGAATCCGATGAGGATGTGGATTGGTATGAACGCGAGCGGGTTTTCCAAAACGCCCGCTTTGAAATCCCGTTGCGCGTCGAGGAATTCCGCCGCAATGCTTTTGAAATCACCCAGGAAATCACCGCCCCGGAAATCGGCGCCAAATCCGTGAGCGTGAACCTCGGCGCGAAATATTATCAAGGCCAGCCGGTAGCCGCCGGCGAAGTGAAAACCTTCAGCAGCCTCACGGCTAACAACCCCTACCCCGAGCGCTTCCGGGATTTCCAATTCGGCAATCACCGGACCTATGACTGGGGCTATTGGTATCATTACTTTGGTTATGGCGATGACGATGAGGACCGCACTCGCCACAGCACCCAGCTCCAGGGTGAAGCCCGGCTCACCGCCGATGGCAGCGCAAGCTTCGCCGTGCAGATCCCCGAGGGCGATTTTCCCACCACCCGCGAAGTGATGGTCGCCTCCGAAGTCACCGATGCCAACCACCAGACACTCACCGCCCGCAGCACCGCCATCGTGCATCCCGCGTCCGTGCATGTCGGCATTTCGCGCATCGACCGCCTCGTGCGCGTCGGCGAGGAAATGCCGCTGCGCATCGTCGCCATCGACACCGCAGATCAACCTTACCCCGAGCCGCTCAAGCTCACCGCCACGCTCACCCGCGAGGTGAACTCCGCTGTGAAAACCCGCAACGACGCCGGCGAGACCACCACCCGCAATGAGACGACCGAGCAAACCGTGCTCACCACCGAAATCACGCTCGATCCTGCAGCCTCCGCCGGCGAGGGCCAGGCCTTCGCCTTCACACCGGAGTCCAACGGCCTGCATTTCCTCACCCTGCGCGGCACCGATCCGCAAGGCCGCCCATTCGCCACCGTCACCCGCATCCATGTCTATGGCACCACCGAATACCCATGGCAGTATGAGGATGGCCTGCGCGTGAAACTCGTCGCCGAAAAGAAATCCTATCAACCCGGGGAAACCGCCCGCGTGCTGGTGCTCTCACCTATCGAGGGCACCGCGCTGGTCACCGTGGAACGCGAAAAAGTCCTGCGCTCGTTCCAAGTTCCGCTCAAGGCGGACAAGCCGGTGATCGAGATTCCTCTCACGGATGCGGACGCGCCGAACGCCTACGTCTCCGTCCTCATCGTCAAGGGAGCCAGGGACTCAGCACGCGAGTTCAAACAACCGCAGCTCCGCCTCGGCTATTGCGAACTGTTGGTGGAAAACCAGGCCGACCGCCTCAACGTGGCCATCGAAACGCTGGCCGAGAGCTGCCGCCCCGGCGAAACCGTCTCGCTAACAGGAAGCGTGAAGCTCGCCAACGGCCAGCCCGCCATCGCAGCGGAGGTCACGCTCTACGCCCAGGACGAAGGCACGCTCGCCGTGATGGGCTATGAAACGCCGCGGCCGATGGATTACTTTTACCGCCCGCGCATCCTTGGCGTGGAGGCCGGCACTTCGTTTCAAAGCTTCATCGCCGAGGATCCTGAAATGCAGACCTTTAACAACAAGGGATTCTTCGTCGGCGGCGGCGGAGACCTCGCCAAGCTCGCCGACCTGTTGCGCAAGAACTTCGATCCTTGCGCGACCTGGGCACCGGCGCTCGTCACCGATGCTTTCGGAAAATTCAGCCACACCTTCAAGCTGCCAGACACGCTGACCCGCTATCGCCTCATCGCCATCGCCCACCATGAAACCACCCGCTTCGGCCATGCGGAGGCGGCCATCGTCGCGAAGAAAGACCTGATGTTGGAACCCAAGGCACTGCGTTTCGCGCACCAAACCGACACCCTGCACCCGCAGGTGCTGGTGCAGAACGCATCGCTTCATGCCGGCACCTGGCAAATCGCGTTCAATGCCCACGCCGCCGATGGCACGCCCGTTTGCCGCGCGCTCGGACCGGTCACGGAAACCGTCAGCCTCGCACCAGGAGCCTCCGCCACCCTGGTCTTTCCCATCCTCGCTGAAAACACCGGCGAGGCCGTGCTGACATGGAAGGCCACGCCCGTTTCCCTGCAAAAGGGTAATCTAACCGACCAACTCGCTCGCAGGCTCTCGGATGCCGTGGAACAACGCTTCGAAGTTGCCTACCCGATGCCGCTGCTCCGCCAGGTGAAATCACTCAAACTCGGCACGCCCGGGGAAACGCATGATCTCTGCAAGCTGCTTGATCCGAAGTTGCTGGCTGGAAACGGCCACGTCGAACTCGAGTTCGCACGCTCGCCCCTGATCGAAGCCGCCGGTTCCATCGACTACCTGCTCCACTACCCATACGGCTGCGTCGAGCAAACCACCTCCTCGCTCATTCCGTGGTGCTCGGTGACCCAACTGAAAGATATCATTCCCTCATTCGCCAACATCCCGGATGAAAAGGTGGCCAAGACCATCCAGGCCGGTGCCGACCGCCTGCTCGGCATGCAACTCAAGGACGGTTCATTCACCTATTGGCCGGGCGGCTCCGATACGGTCGATTGGGCCACACCCTACGCCGGCCTCGGATTGATTATCGCTTCAAATGCGGGTGCCAAGGTGCCGGACGCCGCCCTCGAAGCGCTAGTCCAATACCTCATCGGCAGCCTCCGCGGAATTGGCGAGACCAAGTCGCCATACGCCCTCGAATCCCATGCCCGCACGCTCATGGTCCTGTCGCTCGCGGGCCAGCCGCAGGCTGCCTACCACAGCACCATGATCGACCGGATGGCCTATCTATCAGGCACCGCGCGCGCCATGCTGGCCACCGCCATCGCCCATGCCGATTCCGCCGATCCGCGCAATCTCGCCACTGCCCGCGGGGTGCTCGTGTCCAAGACGCCCTTCACCTCCACTTTCGATGGCTGGATGCCCTGGTCGCCGGATCAGGCGCTGCAATTGATCGCGTGGCTTGCCATTGATCCGGACGCCGCGGAGACCACCGCCGCACTCGACCGCATGCTCAACGAGCGCAACCGATACGGCCACTGGCGCAACACCTGGGTCAACGGCTGGTCGCTCGTCGCCATCGGCCTTTACGCTGAAAACGAAGACTCCGATCCGGGTGCCATCGCACTCAACCTCGAGAGCAACGACGGTCTTGAATCGCTGCAACTTACGCCGGACTCACCCACTGCCAGTCGCAGCTTCCCGCTCGGTCCCCAGATGAAACTCGCGCTGAGTGCGGATCGCAGCGCCTTTGTCCGCCTGCGCCTCGCCTCCAAACCGCCGGTCGCACCGCTGCAACCGGTTTCCAATAATGGCTTGTCTATCGACCGCATCCATCACCGTGTCCTTCCAGACGGCAGTGCCGAGCCGCTCACCGAGCCAAAGGTGGGCGATCTCATCCGCGTGTCACTGCGCGTCACCCTGCCCAAGGACGATACGAGATACCTCGTCATTGAAGACCCGCTGCCCGCTGTTTTTGAAACGGTCAACACCGACTTTAAATCCCAAAGCAGCGGCCTGGGCGTGCGCACCAGCGAAAATGACTGGAACGTCAGCCACTCGGAACTCCGCAATGACCGTGCCGTCTTCTTCCTTGATGAGGTCCACGGCAAGGGCACCTATACCATCACCTATCTCGCACGCTGCACACTGGCCGGCCAGGCCATCGCGCCGCCCGCCAAGATCGAGTCGATGTATAACCCGGAAAACTTCGCGCTCTCTGCCTCGCTCGCCTTCGATTCAAGGTGATCATTGGTAGGCCTTGAACATGCATTAAACGACATCTTTCCGCAGATCTCTCGCGCTCCAGAGCATCCCCGCCGCCGCGCTGGCACGGCCACGCAACCGCCTCGCTCCACTCTTCCTTTTCGGCCCAAAAAGCTGCCTTGCGCTCTCAAACACTTCATCCACGAAACCGCGACTCCCGATCACCGCCCCGTCCGTGAAATATCTCACCCGGCATCGCAGCATCCGCCCGAACGGAAGCTCGCCCATCCGTTTTTCCTCCGCCTCCATCAGGCGCTGTTTCTCCTCATCGAGCTGTTCTTTGCCCAGCCCCTTGCGCTTCACGGTCTTCTTCATCGCACCGCTTTGTTCCACCCGCTCTTCAACCCGTTCTCCAGCACCCGCCATCAGGATTTTCCGATATTCCAATGCCACATCCTTGCTCCACAACGCCGCATCCGCCGCTACTCCCCGGTGCGCCCTCATCGCACGCACCAGACCCGCCCGCGCCTTCCTGCCATTGCCCTTTGGCCCGCCACCGATCGCCTCGCCATAACTGCTCCAGCGGTATTCCTCCGGGCTCTTCACCATTCCCGCCCTCACGGGATTCAGGTCGATATACGCCGCCATCGTCTTCGCCGCTACGCCATCCTCCACGATCACGCTTTTGAAACGATCCTCCCACAGGTGTCCCTTGCGCTTGGTCTTCCGGTTGTGCCACAGCGTGAAGCGTTGC
>JBGSUP010000080.1:0-12152 GCA_041753485.1 Akkermansiaceae bacterium | reverse complement strand
CAACGCCAAGCCCGTTCCAGCCGAAGCCGGTGAACAACCAGCCGCGCGACCATTCCAGTCCCGCCCACACCGCGCCGTGGCAGAACGCCAGGCGCAGGCTGCGCGCGCATTCGGGCCAGCCGTTTTTTTCCGCCCGCCAGGGATTGCCGATGCTTGCCGCGAAAGCCCCGAAGGCTCCCCAGAACAAACCCAGATACAGCGGCAGGACCACCGCACCGAGCAGTGAAACAATTCCCAGCCACGAAAACTGGACCGCGCAACTCACGGTGCCCGCCAGCCAGCCTAACAAAAATCCGTTCCGGCCCGCGTGTTTCCCCTCCACCGACCAGACGGCTGCGAGCAGCGGCACCATCGCCACCCATGCCATGGCCGCGAAGTCGAAGGGCGGGAACAAGCCCGCCACCAGCAGCCCGCTCGCCACGGCCGCCGCGAGCCTCAGCCACATCGCGCGTTTCCCCATGCGCCGAACATTCACGGAATTGCCCACCGGGTCCACTGCCATCCCGATCAATCCTGATCGTCGGCGGTCGCCTTGATGTCGCTGAGCGCGGCGATGAAGTCGCCGAGGATCTCCGCAGGCACCATGATCGTGTCGCGGTTGCCGCCCACGTCTTCGGTGATCTTGACGACCATCCCGCGGTTGTTCCTCTTCAAATCGAGAAAAAACACTTTTCGATCCGCCAGAATTTTTTCGGTGTGTAACAAATCGCTTTCCACGTCAGTCTCCGGTGTTGTTTAACCGCCCGAAAGCCTCATGTGAGGATTCGTGATGTCAACGGAATTTCTTGATGCGTGATCTTCTTCCAAGTGGCCGCCCCGCGCTGGTGCTGGCCCCGATGCAGGATGTGACGGACCTGCCGTTCATGCGCGTCATCGCCCGGCGCGGTGCCCCGGATTGGTTCGTCACCGAGTATTTCCGCGTCCATCCGGACTCGGTGCCGCACGCCTGCATCCTGCGCTCGATCTGCGAAAACCGGACCGGGAAGCCGGTCTTTGCGCAAATGATCGGCCGCGACCTGCCGAGCCTCGTCCGCACCGCAAAACAGCTCGCCGAGCTGCCAGTAGCGGGCATCGACCTCAATCTCGGCTGCCCCGCACCCATCGTTTGCCGCAAGAACGCCGGCGGTGGATTGCTGCGCGAACCGCAAGAAGTCGATCGGCTGCTGGGTGCCCTGCGTGGGGCGATTTCCGGCCGTTTCACGGTGAAAACCCGCATCGGCTACGCGGATGAGCGCGAGTTTCCGCGCCTGCTCGGGATTTTCCGCAGCCACGGCATCGACGGGCTCACGATCCACGGCCGGACGGTCAGCGAGCGCTACCAGACGCCGGTCCACCCGGATTGCGTGAAACTCGCGGCCGAAGTAATGCCCTGCCCGGTCATCGCCAATGGCAACGTGGTGGACATCTCCACCGGCCTCTCGTTGCTCCGGCAATCGACGGCCGCCGGCTTGATGATCGGCCGCGGCGCGATCCGCAATCCATGGATTTTCTCCCAGCTCAAGGCGGCCTTTGAAAACACTCCGCAGCCTGTGCCGACGCACCGGGAATTGCTGGAATACGTGGCCGAGCTCTACGACGAACTCGCCCGCGAAACCCGCAGGTTCACGCCCAATGCCCATGTCCAGCGCATGAAAAAAACCCTTGCCTACATCAGCCACGGACTGGAAGGGGCCTTTGAATACGAGATGCGCCGCGCCGTCACCCCGGATGATTTCTTCCGGATCTGCCGCAGCCATCTCGATCATGAGACACCGCTGCCTGCACTGCCGCCTGCGGGATCCCGGCTGTTCTGCGGATTCGAGGCATTGACCTGAGCGTTGCGCGCGCCACCCGCCGCGTTGACATCCGCATTCATCGTGGCCACCGTCCCGCCCATGGACACGATGAAACTTCTCCTTGGCGCCACCGTCGCGCTGCTGCTCGGGGCGCTTGCCGTGTCCTGGCAGGGCATGACCCGCGGCGTTCAGAACGCCTCACCGGATGAAATCGCCCGCCTCAAAAAACAGGTCGCCGAACTCCGCGCGGAACAGGACAAGCTCCAGCTCGAAAAGCAAATCCAGCAGCTCAAGGCCATGCCGGAGCCTGCAACTCCGGGCAATCCGGCGGAAATTGCGGCCATCAAGTCCCAACTTGAAGCCAACCAGGCCGCGCTCGCCCAGCTCGAGGCGGAAAAAGCAAACGCCGCGCGCGACGCCAAGGTCGCCCAGGACGAGGAGGGCCTGCTCAGCCAGCGCGACCTCGAAAAGGGCGACGGCGAACTCCGCCGCGCCCGGATGATTGCCGAGGCTCTACTGATCGGCCGCGTCAGCGAATATGTCGAAGACGCCGACTACGGCGGCTTCATCACCTTCGACATCCTCATGCCCGAGCAGGTCCAGCCAGGCACCATCCTCGCCATCCGCCGCAAGACCGGCATCCTCGGCCAGCTCAAGGTTTCCGACGTCACTGCCGAGGGCGGCATCGCCAATCCCCTCCCCGGCTTCGGCCCGGTCCAACCGCAGGTCGGCGACGAACTCATCCTGCCACCGCAATACTAAGGTAAAAGCTGAGATACTGAAAAGCTGAGAAGCTGAAATTGCTTCGCACGCTGGTTTCCCTTATCTCAGCATTTCAGTATCTCAGCATCTACCCCAATGACCACCGTAGGCCTCATCTCACTCGGCTGCGCCAAGAACCTGATCGACTCCGAAGTCATGATCGGCCACCTCGCGCAGGCCGGCATGACGCTTACGCCCGATCCGGAACTCGCCGATGTCCTCATCGTCAACACCTGTTCGTTCATCGACATGGCGAAAAAGGAATCCATCGACGCGATCTTCGGCGCGGTGGACGGCCGCCGGACCGATCCCGACCGCGAACGCCAGAAAATCATTGTCGCGGGATGTTTGTCACAACGTTTCGCCACCGAACTGCCCGGCATCATGCCCGAGGTGGACGCCTTCATCGGCCTGGATCAGATCACCAAGATCGCGCCGATCATCGAAAACCTGTTAGGAAGCAAAAACGACGCCGAGGTTTCCAAGGACGAAGGCCCCGCCGCCACCGACGACCCGCGCGATTTCGTCACGCTCAAGCCGCAATACGTTCCGGACTACTCCACACCGCGCATCCGTCTCACGCCCGATCATTTCGCCTACGTCAAGATTGCCGAGGGCTGCAACCACACCTGCACCTTCTGCATCATCCCGAAAATCCGCGGCCAGCACCGCTCGCGCACGCAGGAATCGGTGTTCAAGGAAGTCGAAGCGCTGGTGAAATCCGGCGTGAAGGAAATCAACCTGATTTCCCAGGACACCACCTACTTCGGCATGGACCAGTGGGAAGGCGAACGGCCGAAGCCCAGCTCGCCTGTCGATTCGGCCAGAGGAAACTCGCTCTGCACCCTGCTGCGCCAGATCAATACCATCGAAGGCGACTTCTGGGTGCGCCTGCTCTACACCCACCCCGCGCATTGGTCGGACGAGCTGATCCAAACCATCGCCGGGTGCGACAAGGTGGCGAAGTATGTGGACATCCCGCTCCAACATATTTCCGATCGAATGCTCACCGCGATGAAGCGCGTGACCAGCGGCGATTACATCCGCGACCTGCTCCGCCGCATGCGCGCCGGCATCCCCGGCCTCGGCATTCGTACCACGTTCATCGTAGGATTCCCCGGCGAGACGGAAGAGGACTTCCAGGAGTTGCTGGAGTTCATCCGCGAGTTTCGTTTCGTGCGCGCCGGCGTTTTCCAATACTCCAAGGAGGAAGGAACCCGTGCCTACAAACTCGACGGCCACCTCCACCACGCCACCCGCAAGAGCCGCTGGTCCCGCGCGATGGCCGAACTCCAGAAGATCGCCGGAGAAACCAACCAGGCCCAGGTCGGCAAAAAAGTCCGCGTGCTCGTCGAGCAACCCGGCGTCGCCCGCACCCAGTGGGACGCCCCGGAAATCGACGGCTCCGTGATGGTGGATGAGGCGCTCCCCGTCGGCGAATTCGCCGATATCACCATCGGCGACTGGCGCGGGTATGATCTGGTGGCGGCGCGGTGACAAATTGTAGCGGTGTTTTTGCCGCTAATGGACAGTCGAATATTTTGGACCTATAAACCATTAATTGGGGGCAATGCATTTGTCATTTCAGGCTATAACATAAGCCAGAAATGAGTAATCCGTATTTGAGGTAAAAGTCGACGTTCGTGGACAGAGCGGAGCTCGGCGACTCCGAGCGTTTCCACGGCAGCCTCGTGAACCCAGTCTGATTCCGGCCAACGAACTTGATGGGATTTTAGCGGCGGAGAGTGGATCAAATCGTTAATCCAGCCATTGATTTCAGCGAGCCAATGCTTCAAATCGTTCTTCTGAATAAATGCGATCATTCCGACCCTATCCAGAGAATTTCCATGAAGACCTTCCTTGAATCTTTCGATTCCTCCCGAAATTCGCTTTGCTTTGGAACGCCTACCGGCTATCGCGGGACAGGTTTTGGATTTTTGAATGAAGAGGATGGGCAGTGGGAGCCTGGGGGAGCGTTGGTCGGTGTGAAGCCGATGAAGAAAGACGTGCGCCTGCCGTTTCTTCGGCCGTTTGAAAGACGCTACCGCCCCCGGTCGGATCGGAAAGACTTCCGAAAACCTTTGGGGGCATACCGAATGAATTGCTGCCATTCGAGCAGTCGTGAACCTCGCTGTCATGATCAAAAATCCGTTCATTTCGCCCCCCGCTCCCCTGCCCTCTTGAGATCTGCGGCGGAACATGGTTGTGGAGGGATTGAGGTGAAGTCAAAGCAAGCTTTCTTCACGCAAGAAAGCGTCGAGGCTTTCCGCCTCTCACTTCTTCTGCCGCGCACTGGCCTTGAGGCGCAGAGCGTTGAGGGCGATGAAGCCGGTGGCGTCGTCCTGGTTGTAGGCTTGTTCCTGGCCGCCTTCCATGGTGGCGACAGCCTCGGAATACATGCTGAGCGGCGAGCGGCGGCCAGCCTGCATGACATTGCCCTTGTAAAGCTTGAGGCGGACTTCGCCGGAGACGGTTTTCTGCGTTTCGCTGACCAGCGCTTGGATGGCCTCGCGTTCGGGGGCGAACCAGAAGCCGTTGTAAACGAGTTGCGCGTATTTCGGGATGAGCGAGTCGCGGATGTGCATGGACTCGCGGTCCACGACCAGTGTTTCGAGATCGCGGTGGGCGGCTAACAGGATCGTGCCGCCGGGTGTTTCATAAACGCCGCGGGACTTCATGCCGACAAAGCGGTTTTCCACGATATCGACGCGGCCGATGCCGTTACGTCCGCCTAACAGGTTGAGTACGCGCATGATGCCATAGGGAGTGAAGAGCGAGTAAGCGTCTGTTTGGCCAGTGGCACGGACATCGCCCAGGATGCCGAGGAGATCGCAGAGGCTTTCGTGTTTCAAGCCGATGGCGTTGCCTTTTTCGAAGAGGATTTCGATGTATTCCGGCTTGTCTGGCGCGTCCTCGGGAGAAACGGACAGAACATACATGTCGCCATCGGCCGGAGTGGTGGCGTCATACCACGGGTCTTCCATGGCACCGGCCTCGAAGGAGATATGCAACAGGTTGCGGTCCATCGAGTAGGGTTTCTTCATCGAGGCCTTGATCGGGATGTTGTGGGTCTCGGCGTAGGCGATCATTTCCGAGCGGCCGGGAAACTGTTTGCGGAACTTCGCGTCGCGCCACGGGGCGATGCATTTCACGTGAGGAGCGAGGGAAGCAGCGGAGAGTTCGAAGCGGACCTGGTCGTTGCCCTTGCCGGTGGCGCCATGGGCGATGGCATCCGCGCCTTCGGCGAGGGCGACATCGATCATGCCCTTGGTGATGCAGGGGCGGGCGATCGAGGTGCCGAGCAGGTAGCGGCCTTCGTAGATCGCGTTGGCCTGGATCATCGGGAAGATATAGTTGGCGGCGAAGTCCTCTTTGAGGTCGCCGATGAAGCATTTCGATGCTCCAGTGGAGAGTGCCTTGGCTTCGAGGCCGTCGAGTTCGTCGCCCTGGCCGACATCGGCGCAATAGGCGATGATTTCGGCGTTGTATTTCTGTTTGAGCCAAAGCAGCAGGACGGAAGTATCGAGACCACCGGAGTAAGCGACGAGAATTTTCATGGCGGGTGGAGACAAGCAGGAAGCCGGGCGACGGGCAAGGGGGAAGAGGCTCGGCCAGGCAGCGGGGAAGGCCGCGGCTTCAATCCTGCAGGTAGGTCCTGGGCCGGTAAAGCATGGCGTAGGGCACGAAGGCGATCGCGGTGCCGAGCATCAGCCAGGTGAAAAAGTGGAAATAAGCCGCACCGTGGAGACGTGTCTGGCCGCCGGAAAACGCGCTGCGCGTGATCGCCGGGGATTCGGACGAGTCGGTGGCGGCGGGTTCGGTGGCGATGCCGAGCTCATGTTTGCGGCGTTCGAGCCAGGATTCGCGCGGGTGGAGTTTGTCGGTCCACGAGGGCTTGGGCGTTTCCCGGGATGGGGGAAGATCGAGCATCATGCCGATGTCCCAGCGGGTGCCGGGCGTGCGGTCGGGCCCGGCGCTGATGAGGCGCGCGCGGGTGGAGTTGAGGATTTGATAGCGGATCGGCGCACCCCATGGATCGCGGAGTGTGGCGATGCGTTGGGAAACCGCCGCCTCGGCAGGGAAGCGGCCGCCGTTTTCAGCGACCAAGGCTCCCACGAGCGCCGCCGCCTCGTCAAAAGCCGCCTGGCCGGGAATCTCCAGCAAGCCCGGAACCCCATCGGCGAAATGGCGGGTCAGATCGTCACCCGTGCCGGTGATGCCATCGAAGCCGGGCAGGGCAACCGTGAGCGCATCGATGCGCGAAGCGGCCGCCAGCTTGCCGAGCGCAGCGGGCAATTGTTGCGCCGCGCTGTCGGGAATCTGGATGAAATGATTCACTCCGGCGACAAAGAAATTTCCGATCGCCACGGCACCGAGATAGAAGCACATCAGCAGCGACTTCATGGTCTTCGGGGCCTGGGTGTAGGCGTATTCCAAAGCGACGATTGAAACCATCACCTCCGCGATGGTGAGAAGCGCGAAGGCGAGGATCTGCCATGCGATGCTTGGCCGCGCGCCGCCATCAATCCAATGCTGGATCAGCGCGACGAGCGCGAACGAACCCACCATGATGAACAGGCCGAGTCCGATCTTGCGCAGCGGCGTGAGTTTCCACATGCGGTCGCCGAGCGGATACACCAGGTAGGCGAAAATCGGAATGAAGGTCAGGACGAACACCGAATTGAGCGACTGGATCTGTGAGGGCAGCCACTCGAAGCCGAGGAAGCGCCGGTCCATGTCCTGGGACTGGAAAATCCAGGTCGAGCCGGTCTGGTCGAACAAGGCCCAGAACATCGCCACAAACAGATAGAGCGGCAGCAGTTTCAGCATCGCCTTGATCCCGGTGGCGCTGAAAAGCTCACGCACAAACCTTCTGCCGCCGGCGGGCACGTGAATGAAGCGTTTGCGGCCCATCCAGAACACCAGCGTGGCGATCCCCATCAGCACGCCCGGCACGCCGAAAGCCCAGTGCGGGCCGTGCCACTCGAGCAGCCAGGGGGTGAGCAGCATCGAGATGAAGGCGCCGATGTTGATGGAGAAATAGAACCAGTTGAAAATCCTCGGGAGCAAGTGGGCATTGCGGGAGCCGAACTGGTCGCCGACGTGGGCGGAGACACAGGGTTTGATGCCGCCGGATCCGAGCGCGATCATTCCCAGCCCCGCCATCAGCCACCACGGCGAGTCGCCAAACATGCCCATTCCGGCAAGCGCGGCGTGGCCCGCGCAATAAACCAGCGAGAGTGCGATGATCGTGCGGTATTTGCCGATGAAGATATCCGCCAGCAAGGCACCCAGGAAGGGGGTCAGATAGACCGCGCCATTGAACAGGTGAACCCGCGCCGTGGCCTCGGCCTCGTTCATGATTCCCGCGCTCTTGCCATCCATCAGGTGGAGGTATTGGACCATGAACACCGCGAGCACGGCCTTCATGCCATAAAAGGAAAAGCGCTCGGCAGCCTCGTTGCCGATGATGTGCGGCACGCCAGGCGGCATGCCTTCGAGATCTGCCGGGGAAGTGCGGTAGGCCATGGGAAGCAGGTGCGGGAGCATGCCGCGCGGCCGGCGCATGGCCATCACAAAACCCCCGTGCGCGGAAATTTGCCTGGCACCCGCGCCATTTCCGCCTTGCACGGTTGTGGCTTGACCCCGTGGCCGCATCTGCGCAGGGTGCCGCCCCGCTGCGGCTCCGATGGCCGTAGCGCGCCCCACACGAACCAAACCTACCGTTCCGCCATGGCCGCGAAGATCCATACCACCAAGGACGCTCCGATTGCTCCGCTCAAAAAGAAAACCCTCGCCGTGATCGGCTTCGGCTCACAAGGCCACGCCCACGCGCTCAACCTCAAGGACAGTGGCCTCAAGGTCATCATCGGCCTCTACAAGAAGTCGAAGTCGCGCGAGGTCGCCAAAAAACTCGGCTTCGAGGTGATGGACACCGCCGATGCGGTCAAGGCAGCCGATGTCATCCTCGTCGCCACACCGGACACGGTGATTCCCTCGGTTTACACCAAGGACATCGCGCCAAATCTCACCAAGGGGAAAACCCTGCTCTTTTCGCACGGCTTCGCCGTTCACTTCAAGACGATCAAGCTGCCCAAGGACATCGATGTGATTCTGGTCGCGCCGAAAGGCCCGGGCCACACGGTGCGCTCGCAGTTTGTTGCCGGCAAGGGAGTGCCCGGCCTCATCGCGGTGCACCAGGACGTGTCCGGCAAGGCCAAGCAAACCGCGCTTGCCTGGGCCGGTGGCATTGGCTGCGCCCGCGCCGGGGTGTTTGAAACCAATTTCCGCGAGGAAACCGTCACCGATCTTTTCGGAGAACAGTGCGTCCTCTGCGGCGGTGCCTCGGCATTGGTGAAAGCCGGATTCGAAGTGCTGGTCGAAGCCGGCTACCAACCCGAGATGGCCTACTTCGAGTGCCTTCACGAGCTCAAGCTCATCGTGGACCTCATGAACGAGCAGGGCATCGCCGGCATGCGTTTCTCGATCTCGGAGACCGCCGAATACGGCGACGTCACCGTGGGCCCGAAGATCATCGACGCGTCCGTCAAGAAGCGTATGCAAAAGCAGCTCAAGGAAATTGAAAGCGGCAGGTTCGCCAAGGAGTGGACCAACGAATACAACACCGGCTGCAAGAACTTCAACGCCATCCGCAAGGCCGAGGCCGCGCATCAGATTGAAAAGGTCGGGGCCAAGCTCCGCTCCACGATGAGCTGGATCAAGCAGAGCAAGATCAAGCAAGGTGCCAGCCAGGCGAGCTTCACCTCCACCTCGAAGTAGGCACGCGTCTCATTTCACGCAAAACGCCCGTCTCCCTCAGCAGGGGGCGGGCGTTTTTGTGGAAGCGCCGCCGCGGGTCTCAATTGGCGGCGGGGATGTCCTTGAAGTCGGCGGGCAGTTTCGCGATCAGATAGGCGGTGACTTCGGCGATTTGTTTCGGGCTGAGGGTTTGGCCCCAGACCTGCATTTTCGCGCCGTTGTGGCCGGTGCTTTCCGGCGGCGAGCCTTCGTTGATAAGCTTGAAGATGTCCATCGGCTTGCCGCCGAATTTCCATTCACCATCGTTGAGCGGGAGGCCGGGCAGCGGGACTTTGATGGTGCCGGCGGTCATGGTGGCGCTGAAGTCCGCGGCATGGCAGGCGGAGCAGTTGGTGAGATAGATGGCCTCGCCCGCAGCCGTGACCTCGGGCTTGGTGGCCCACTCGTGGACCAGCGTCGAGTTATCGAGCGAGGCGAGGGTTTTCTCCAGTTCGGCGGCCTTGGCCTGCTGGACGGCGATGATCCGCTCGGCGACGAGCTGGCGGTCGCTCTTGAGGGCGGAGGTGTGGTAATAGACGGCCCAGTGGACGACAAACCAGACGATGGCCCCGTAGAAGGTGAAGAGCCACCAGTTCGGGAGTTTCTGGTCGTATTCCTGGATGCCGTCGTATTCGTGTTCGCGAAGGACGACCTCACCTTTTTCTTTTGCGAAATGACCGCGTTTGGGTTCCTGGCTCATGGGGATGTTGAATTTCAGGTTGCAGAATTCTCAGTGTCGGATTCAAGCGGCAGGGCGGCGAGGCGTTCGCGCTCGGCCTTGCTGAGGCGCAGCGCGCGGATGGTCACCGCCGCAAAGACCACGGCGAAGATGCAGAACGAGACGATCGGGATGACGAGCGCCCAGTCCTCGACAAAAACGCGTTTGAACATGGTGGAGGGTGTTAGAGTTTGGTGGTACCGGGTGCCGGAGTCTTTTCGGCGGCCACCTTGCGGTAGGAATCCGGATCCAGCGGCAAGGGTTTGCCCTTGCGATCCTTGCCGACCTCGCGGTAGTTGCCGAGCTTCTGGACGTAGGCGATCAGGGCAATGACCTGTTTGTTGGCCAGCTCCTTGCGCAGGGCCTCGCCCTGGAGTTCCGGCTTGCCGGGCAGGGTGACTACACCGGCGAGGGAGGCGGCGATTTCATCGGCCTGGACCAGGGCCATGTCGCGGATCTCATGTTGGTTCATGGCGGGCCAGGGGACGCCGAGCGAGGCTTGCACGGCGATTTTTTTCGGCAGCGATTTGATGTCGGTTTCCTTTTCGAAGAGCCACGGGTAGGAGGGCATGTTCGAGTTGCTGGTGATCGAGCGGGGATCGAGGAAGTGGTTGTAATGCCAGTCGTTGCCGCGCTTGCCGACGCGCATGTATTTGTAGGGGTTTCCGGCGGGGTCCTTGGCGATGGCACCGCCCTCGCGGGCGAGGTCCGGGCCGGTGCGCTTGGAGCCCCACTGATAGGGGTGGTCGAAGAGCGACTCGCCGAGGTGCGAGTAGTCATCGGCCACGCCGGGACGGCCATAGCGCATGACTTCCGGCACCAGCGTGCGGATCATTTGCGAGTGGCAGTTGTAACAACCTTCGGAGACATAGAGGTCGCGGCCGGCGAGTTCGAGCGGGGTGTAAAGTTCCTGCAAGCGTCCCTCGATGTTCTTCTCGCGGTTGACGATGAGCGAGGGGATGATCTGGACGGCACCGCCGATGGCGACGGCGACGAAGACCAGCACGGTGAAGGGCAGGTAGTTCTCGACGAGCCGCTCGTGCCAGTTGGTCCATTTGTCCTTGGAGGACTTGAAGGCGGTGTAAGCCTTGTAACACATGAGCAGGGCGATGAGCAAGGCGGCCTTGTCGGCATGCGGCGGCAGGAAGAACCAGAGGATGGTGAAGGCCATCGCCACAAAGATGTGGGCGAGCGGATCGCTGAAGATCGATTCCCCCCAGGCCATGCCGTCCTTTTGTTTCTTCTCGAGCAGGGTGACTTCCACCGTCTCATCGTGGGCGACACCGGAGCGGGCGGTTTTCCAGATGTTGATGGCGCAGAGGACAAAGCCGGTCAGGTAGAGCGTGCCGCCGATCGAGCGGAGGATGTAGAAGATCTGGATGCTATCCAGGGTTTCCATGAACTCATACTTCAGGGTGGTGCCGCCGGGAGCGATCTCATTGAGCATGAGGGCCTGCATGATGCCGGCGCACCAGAGGGCGACAACATAGAGCAGGATGCCGACCATGCCGACCCAGAAGTGCATGTTGGCCAGGGCGGTGGACCAGAGTTTGGTTTTCCACAGGCGCGGGGCGAGCCAGTAGAACATGCCGGCAGCCATGAAGCCGTTCCAGCCGAGAGCCCCGGAGTGAACGTGGCCGATGGTCCAGTCGGTGTAGTGTGAGATGGCATTCACCGGGCGGATCGAGAGCAGCGGCCCTTCGAAGGTGGACATGCCGTAGAAGGTGACGCCTGCGGCGAAGAACTTGATGATGGGATCGGTGCGGAGCTTGTCCCATGCGCCGCGGAGGGTGAGCAGACCGTTGAGCATGCCGCCCCATGAGGGAGCCCAGAGCATGAGGGAGAAGAGCATGCCTAGCAGCTGCAGCCACTTGGGCAGAGCGGTGTTGAGCAAGTGGTGGGGGCCCGCCCAGATGTAGATGAAGACGAGTGACCAGAAGTGGATGATCGAGAGCCGATAGGAGTAAACCGGGCGGTTCGCGGCCTTCGGCAGGAAGTAATACATGATGCCCAGGATCGGGGTCGTGAGGAAGAAGGCGACGGCGTTGTGTCCATACCACCACTGGACGAGTCCGTCCTGAAGCCCGCCGAAGATCGGA
>JBGSUP010000079.1:0-2971 GCA_041753485.1 Akkermansiaceae bacterium | reverse complement strand
CCGGCTGATCTCGCGAAATCCCTCGCCGATCACGGCTACGAACGCGTCCCCACCGTCACTGCCCGCGGCCACTTTGCTGTGCGGGGCGGCATCATCGACCTCTTCGCATGGCAGGCAGCCAAGCCGCTGCGGCTGGAGTTTTTCGATACCGACCTCGAATCGATCCGCGAGTTCGATCCTGATTCCCAGGCCTCCACCATCAAATTGTTAGAGGCCGGGCTGTTGCTGGCGGAGCCCGCCACCGAAGCCACCGTGGCCGAATACCGCCGCCCCGGTGACCTCGTTGTTTCCCTCGGTGCGGAGATTGGGAAACCCGACGTCCGCATCCTGGAAGGAGCCGCCGGATTCAACAGCGAGGAGGATTTCACACTCGCCACCTACGGCAGCCCGCTCGGGACCTTCGAGGCGGGCGATTTCGTGTTGGAAGAGCTCCGGCGGGAGAACTTCTTCCGCCAGCTCAACGAGTGGAAACGCGACGGCTGGGACGTGGCCATGGTCTTTTCCAACAGAGGCGAGCAGGAGCGTTTCTCCGAACTCGCCGGCAAGGATCTTGAACGCGATCTCGGCCTCACGCCTATGCATGGCGAGTTGATGGCCGGCTTCACCGTGCCGGCGATCCAACTCGCGGTTCTGTCATCTTCCGAGCTCTTCGGCCGCTACCGCACGCCTGGCAGCACCCGGCACACGACGCTTGAAAAAGCCCGCGCCGCGCGCGCGCGCGCCACCGTCGATGAAATGGAGGAGGGTGATCTCGTCGTCCACTACGAATACGGCCTGGCGAAATTCCGCGGCATCCAGCAGGCCGACGATGGCGAGGAACTCGTGCTTGAATACAAGGACGGTGTTCTGTTAGGCGTGCCGCTTGAACAAGCCCACCTCGTCGGCAAATACGTCGGCATGGGCGGCAGGACGCCCGATCTCAACAAACTCGGCGGCGCCGCATGGAAAAACGCGCGCAAGGCCGCCGAAAAATCCATTCTCGACTATGCCGCGCAGCTTCTCCGCGTGCAGGCCGAGCGCCAGCACGAACCCGGCTTCGCCCAGCCGCCGGACACCAAGTGGATGTGGGAGTTCGAGCGCTCGTTCCATTACACCGAAACCGCCGACCAGCGCCGCGCGATTGAAGAAACCAAACTCGATCTCGAAAAACCGCGCCCGATGGACCGGTTGATCTGCGGCGATGTCGGATTCGGCAAAACCGAAGTCGCCATCCGCGCGGCGTTCAAAACCATCACCAGCGGCAAACAAGTGGCCATCCTCGTGCCGACCACGGTTCTGGCCGAACAACACTGGCGCACCTTCCGCGAACGCATGTCGGATTACCCGATGCGGGTCGAGTTGCTCAACCGTTTCCGCACGCCCGCGGAAATCCGCCACACCATCCAAGGCATCGCCGATGGCTCGGTGGACCTCGTCATCGGCACCCACCGGCTGATTTCCGGCGATGTGAAATTCAAGGATCTCGGACTGGTCGTCGTCGATGAGGAGCAGCGCTTCGGCGTCGCCCACAAGGAAAAGTTCAAGCAACTCTTCCGCCAGGTGGACGTGCTCACGCTCTCCGCCACGCCGATCCCGCGCACGCTTTACATGGCGCTGATGGGAGCGCGCGACATGTCCACCATCGACACGCCGCCACCTAACAGGGTTCCCGTTTCCACCACCGTCTGCGCCTATGACGAACGCGTGATCCGCGACGCCATCCGCCGCGAGATGAAGCGCGGCGGACAGGTTTTCTTCCTGCACAACCGCGTCAAAACCATCGACCGGATGGCCTCGCGCATCCGCGAACTCGTGCCCGAGGCCCGCATCGTCACCGGCCACGGCCAGATGGACAAGGACGACCTTGAAGTCGTCATGCACACGTTTGTCAAAGGCGATGCCGACGTGCTGCTTGCCACCACCATCATCGAGACCGGCATCGACATTCCCAACGCCAACACCATCCTCATCGACCGCGCCGACCGCTTCGGCCTGGCCGATCTCTATCAGCTCCGCGGCCGCGTCGGACGCGCCGGGGAAAAAGCCTATGCCATCCTGCTGCTGCCGCGCGACATGATGACCGCCGGCGACGCGCGCAAGCGCATCCACGCCATCAAACAATACACCGCGCTCGGCTCCGGGTTCAAAATCGCCATGCGCGATCTCGAAATCCGCGGCTCCGGCAACTTGTTAGGCACCAAACAATCCGGCCACATCGCCCAGATCGGCTTCGAACTCTACTGCCAGCTCCTCAAGCAATCCGTCGAGCGCCTCAAAGGCCGCAAGGACGGCCCGCGCGGCGAGGCCACCTTCAAAGCCGACTTTGTCATCACGACTGAAGCCTCTTTCCTCAATCCGAAGTCCACCATCATCGATCCACCATCATCCCTCCCCGCCTTCCTTCCCGCAAGCTGGCTCACCGAGACCTCCACCCGCATCGCCGCCTACCGCGAACTCTCCGAGGCCGGCAGCGAAAAAGCCGTCGATGCGCTGGAAAAATCGTGGCGTGACCGCTTCGGCCGCCTCCCCGAAGCCGCCGAAAACCTCCTCCACATCGCCCGCATCAAGGCCCTCGCCGCCGCCGAGCGCATCGCCTCCGTCGAGATCAGCGGCCAGCGCCTCATGCTCCACCGCGGCGGCGACTACATCCTGCTGGAAGGCCGCCGTTTCCCGCGCCTCAAGGCCGCCAGTCCGGGCGGCAAGCTCGCGGAGATCCTTGAAATGCTGCGTGCGTTCTGAGCTCGTTTGCAGGCCGGATGCCGGCCCACAGCAGGCGCGCGGGTCAGGGCGTTTTCCAATCAGGGAACTGGCTCTCAAGCAGCTGGCGGTATTTTTCCGCCTCGGTTCTGTCGCCCTGCTTTTCGAGCGCGGTGACAAGCTTTGACAGGGCGAGCGGCTTGAGGTCCCTGTCTTCGTGGAAATTGACGACGATCAGGTATTCGGCGGAGGCTTTTTTGAAGTTGCCGGCCTTCATTTCGAGGTCACCTGAGAG
>JBGSUP010000078.1:0-5440 GCA_041753485.1 Akkermansiaceae bacterium | reverse complement strand
GGTTGGCGGAGCCGCGCGCGATGCCAGTGAAGGCCGCGCGGTCGATCACGGTGCCCGGCAGGAAAATCAAGGCGGTCATGGCGGCAAGCGCCGCGCAAAGCGGAACGCGCAGGCAAGGCTGGAGCAGGCCGTTCACGGCGGGATCAGCGGATGGCCGCAAGCACCGGCGCGAGCGGGGTTTCCAGGGGCGTGCCAGCGGTGACTTCTCCTAACAGGCGCGCGGCGGTGGTGATGTGCGGGCGATACCATTCATCGCCGCTGTTTTTCAGGATATTGCCATAGGCGCCCAGCGCCTGCATCAGCCGCTGGGCGGCGCATTCATGAAACAACGTGGGCTCCGGGCGCTCGTCGGCGATGTCTTCCCATAACTTCAGCAAGGCCTCGCGCTCGTCCGCGGAGTGATCCATGTAGGGATCGAAAACCAACGAGGCCAGATCGTATTCCTGGCGGCCGCGGCGCAGGCCCTGGAAGTCGATGAGCCAGACCCTGCCATCCCTCACTAACAGATTTTGCGATTGGAAATCACGGTGGACGAGGTGCCGCGCCACTGTGCCGAGGCGCCCGGCCAGTGCGACGAAACCCGGGTTTGCCCTCAGGGCCGTGGCATCCATGCCGAGGAAATCCTCCACCAGATGTTCGAAAAAATACTGCTGTTCCCAGCGATAAAGCGCCGCATCGAAGGGTGGCATCAGATGGAAGTCCTTCGGCGGCTTCGCATAAAACAACTTGTCCACTTGCTCGAAGGCGGAGCGGTAGAGCGGCAGCCGTTCCGCGAATGGACGAGCCTTCAGCGAGAGCAGATCCACATCGCCGAGGTCCTCCACCAGCGCCACCCGGTAGCGCGCGCGCTCGTGGATGATCGCCGGCACCCGCAGTTTCGCCTGCTTGAGGAAATTTCCGACCGGGATGAACTGCGCGTTGTCCTCGCGCTCTTCGGTCCAGTGGATGCCGATGAACGGCTCGTGCGCGGGCGATTTCACCCGCACGATCGTGCGGCCGGACGCGCCGCGCTTGATCGGCTCCAGCGTGATCGGAACGGTGGGGTCCACTCCGAGAAATTGCCGGGCGGTGGAGAGAATCGCTTCGGTTGGCATGGGCGGGGCAGGAAATAGGGTGGGAAACGCCCGACATGCCAAGCGAAAACCGGCCGTTTCATTCGTGATGATAAAACCAGAGCAGGACCAGCAGCCCGACGCCCGTGCCCCACAGCAACCAGTCATTGGTGATGAAATAGGGATAAACCATCAGCGCCAGCCCGATGGCGCGGGGTTGCCAGAGATCCAGCCGCTTGCCATAGGAGAACGATCCCCAACCGAGTGTTCCGAAGATGAATCCGGCAAGCAGGTTGTAGGGGTTGAAGTTCAGCACGAGCGAATTCTGCGCGGGCGGGGGGAATCCGCGAGCATTTTCCATGCACACTCATCAGCGCGGAGTCGGTCACCATGGGCGCTTTCGCTGCGCCGTTGCCCATTCCGCCTCTCAAGATGCCGCCGGAACCAAATTCCCGGTGGCGCTTCACACCGAACGTGCTTTGCTTCAGCCGAAATGAACGATCCCCTCTTCAAACCTCTCCAGGCCGGTGCCTTCCACCTGGCCAACCGCATCGTCATGGCTCCCCTCACTCGCTGCCGCGCCTCCCTCGGCCGGGTGCCCAACGCGTTGATGGCCCGCTATTATGCCCAGCGCGCTTCCTTTGGCCTGATCCTCTCCGAGGCCACCGCCGTCAGCCCGATGGGCGTGGGCTATCCGGACACGCCGGGGATCTGGTCCGACGGGCAGATCGAGGGCTGGAAACTTGTCACTCGCGCCGTGCATGCCGCCGGCGGCCGGATCCTGCTCCAGCTCTGGCATGTTGGCCGCATCTCGGATCCTTTCTACCTGGATGGCGAGTTGCCCGTATCGGCCAGCGCCGCAAGGCCCGCCGGCCATGTGAGCCTGATGCGCCCGATCAAGGAGTTCGTCACCCCGCGCGCGCTTGAAACCGCTGAAATCCCGGCCATCATCGAGGCCTATCGGAAAGGCGCGGAAAACGCCAAGGCCGCCGGTTTCGATGGCGTGGAAATCCATGGTGCCAACGGTTACCTCATCGATCAGTTCCTCCAGGACTCCACCAACCAGCGCAGCGATGCCTTCGGCGGCTCCATCGAAAACCGCGCCCGCCTGATGATCGAGGTGACCGATGCCGTCATCTCCGTCTGGGGTGCCGACCGCGTGGGCATGCACATCGCGCCGCGCGGGGATGCCCATGATATGGGCGATTCCGATCCCGCCGCGCTCTTCACTCACGTCGCCCGCGAACTGGGAAAACGCAAACTCGCCTTCCTCTGTGCCCGCGAGTCGCATGACAAACCGGCGCTCGGACCCGCGCTCAAGCAGGCCTTTGGCGGCGTCTTTATCGCCAATGAGGGCTTCACTGCGGAAAGCGCCCGCGAGGCCATCGCCTCCGGCCAGGCGGATGCCGTGGCCTTCGGCAAATCCGCCATCGCCAACCCCGATCTCGTCCGCCGCTTTGGCGAAAACGCGCCGCTCAATCCGCCTGATCCGGCAACCTTCTACGGCAGCGGCGAAAATGGTTACACCGACTACCCAAGCCTCGAAACCACCACCGTCTGATCCATCCGATATGAAAACTCCCCGCATTCTCGCCTTTGGCGGCAGCCTCCGCGCCGCATCGTTCAACCAGAAACTTGCCGCCATCGCCGCCCGCGGTGCCCGTGGCGCAGGTGCGCAAGTCACCCTCATCCGCCTGCGCGATTTTCCCCTGCCGCTCTACGATCAGGACCTCGAGGACGCCACGGGCATGCCCGAAAACGCCGCCAAACTCAAAGCCCTCTTCGCCGAACACGACGGCCTGCTCATCGCCTCGCCTGAATACAACAGCGGCATCACCGCCGCCCTCAAAAACGCCATCGACTGGGTTTCACGCGCCACCTCACCCGATGAAGCGCCACTCTCCGCCCTGCGCGGCAAGACCGCCGCCATTCTCGCCGCCTCACCCGGCGGCTACGGCGGCAGCCGCAGCCTCGCCCAGCTCCGGCCTTTTCTGGAAAACATTTCCATCACCGTGCTCCCGGACCAAGTTACCATCCCGAAAGTCCACGAAGTCATCGATGCCGACGGCGAGCTCACCGATGCCGCGCTGCAAGCTTCCGTCCTCGAACTCGGTGCCAAGCTCGCGCGGGAATTGTCGGCCTGAACCATCCCGACCCGTGCCCGGGCGTGAACCTTGCCCGCTCGCCCGTCATTGTGGATGGACACTATCCCGCACTGGAGGTAGTCATTGCAGTGATGAAATCCATGATGGCAGCCCTTGTTTTCGCCCTGATAGGGTGCGCATCGGCACCAGCCGATGAGTCGGATCGTGCCGATATGGAGTTCAAGGCAGAGCGTGCATTACAAGGACTTTTGAGTGCGAAGCACAGTCCCCGTGGGGGCGTCCAATGCTGGGCGGGAAAAGTCAAAAGGAACCTTGGCGTTTCTGATGGGGCACTTCTTGACGCAATCATTGCTTTCACGAAGCGGGACAAGGTATTGCCCTATTTTGGGCACGATTCCAATCAAGCGGCCAATCCTTTCGATGCAATCCGAGCGGCGCGCGATGGCCTGATTCTGTATCCCGGAAATCCACGTTTGGAATCGGTGATATTAGAGGAGTTCCGCAGGGATGACATGGCGCACCCGAGTTATGGTTCTTGGATGGTGCTTGCTGCTGGCTACGGCAGTGTCGAGTTGATTCAGGAAGTCAGGGGTTTGGTCTCAGATTCGAGGTTTCTGGCGTCCTTTGACCGTGAAGTGGAACGAAGGCCACGACCGCGTTTTGCAAGAAATCGATTCCCCGAAGGAATGCGATTCGAGAACTGGGTGGAGCAACGAACCCAGATCGGTTTCCGCCCACAGGCGACGGCTTTGTTGATGCTGTATTTGATCACCGTGATGCTAGTGGTAGTCGTATTCCGAAGGAATTGGCCGCACGCAAAGATGTTCGGGGCCGTGGCGATCGCTGCGGGGATCGCTTTCGCAGCTCTATGGACATGGGTGAGAGGTATGCGCTGGAGTTCGCACGATGACTATGGCAATTTCATGCTGATTAAATTTGATGCGGATCCACCGGATAAACATCTGCACCACCAATCATCGTCGCAGTCCGGAAGTGCGGGTCTTTCATGGCACTACGCATGGTTTCAGCGAGGGCGCGTGGGCTCCCCCAACGAAAAAACCGGCGGCCCCTTGCGAGGACGCCGGTTTGATGGTTTTGGAGAATGTGGGCGGGACGCCCACGCTCCTTGAGTTATTCCGCGACGAGCGGGGTGGTGGTTTCCTTCACTTCCGCTTCGGCGACCTTCTGGTCGCGAAGCCAGGCGCGGCGGGACATTTTCACGCGGCCTTTTTCATCGACTCCGAGGCACTTGGCGGTGATGACCTGGCCTTTTTTGACCACGTCTTCGACGTTCTCGGTGCGGCCTTCGGCGAGCTCGGAGACGTGGATGAGGCCGTCCTTGCCGGGAAGCACTTCCATGAACGCGCCGAAGGCGGTGATGGAGACGATCTTGCCGGTGTACACCTTGCCCACTTCGATCTCCTGGAACATGCGCTCGATCATCGACTTGGCGCGCTCCAGACCTTCCGCCTTGGAGGCGTAGATGTGGACGGTGCCGTCGTCCTCGATGTTGATCTCGGCACCGGACTCGGCCTGGATGCCCTTGATGTTCTTGCCGCCAGGCCCGATGAGTTCGCCGATGCGATCCGCAGGGATCTTGACGGAAACGATGCGGGGCGCGTGCGGGCTGAGTTCGGCGTGAGTGCTGATGGACTCGGCCATTTTCTCAAGGATCTTGCCGCGGCCGGCCTTGGCGATGTGGATCGCTTCCTCCAACATGGCGAGCGGGAGGCCCGGCAGCTTGAGGTCGAGCTGATAGCCGGTGACGCCTTCGCTGGTGCCGCAGAGCTTGAAGTCCATGTCGCCGTAGAAGTCCTCGGAACCGATGATGTCCAAGAGCATCTTGTGCGACTTCATGGAGCCATCGTCGTTGTTCTCGGTGACGAGGCCGACGGAAATACCGCCGACGGGACGGATGAGCGGGACACCGGCGTCGAGCAGCGCCATGGTGCCGGCGCAAACCGAGGCCATGGAGGTGGAGCCGTTGGATTCCATGACTTCCGAGGAAACGCGGATGGCGTATGGGAAATCGGCTTCGTCCGGGATGACGGGTTCGATCGAACGCTCGGCGAGCGAACCGTGACCGATCTCGCGGCGGTTGATGCCACCCATGCGGCCGCATTCACCGACCGAAAATGGAGGGAAATTGTAATGGAGGATGAAGCGCTTCTCGTCCTCACCACCGGCGTAGTTGTCGAAACGTTGTTTCTCATCGGCCGGAGCCAGCGTGGTGATGGCAAGCGCCTGGGTTTCGCCGCGGGCGAAAATGGCGGAACCGTGAAC
>JBGSUP010000077.1:0-3234 GCA_041753485.1 Akkermansiaceae bacterium | reverse complement strand
ATGGTCACCCTGGCGTTTGGCCTGAGCGCAGGCATGGGAGGAGTTGCCGGTGTGATTATATCGCCGGTGACCAAGTGCAGTTACGATATGGGAACCATGATCGGCCTGAAAGGTTTCTGCGCCGCCATGCTGGGGGGGCTCGGCAGTCTGTGGGGGGCGCTCATCGGCGGATTTCTACTTGGAATACTGGAGGCATTCGGCGTGGGTTTTGTTTCCTCCGGGTTGGTCTTTGGCTCTGATCCGGGAGCCCGCGGCGCCTGGCGGAGCCTCGCGGCGGGGCTCTTCGTGGCTTGCGCGACGCAGTGCCCGCGCTTGTGGAAACGCAGTGCCTGTGCTAGGAAGCCCGCATGATTCGTTTCTTGATCCTCCCATGGCTGATGCTGCCGGGCCTGCTGTGGGGGCAACTTCAGAAATTCCATCCCTGCACGCTGGTCGAGTCCGAGTGGGCGGACGGCGACAGTTTTGCGGTCCGGCTGCCGGATGGCAAACAGCAGACCATCAGGCTTTACGGGGTGGACTGCATCGAGATGCATGTCCAGGGCGACGACTCGAATGCCCGCCGCTTGCGTGACCAGCGCCGGTATTTTGGCATCCCTGACATCCTGATTGCGAAGTCCATGGGTCAGGCCGCCAAAACCGAGACTTCCCGGCTGCTGGCCAACCCGTTCACCATTCATACGATTTTTGCCGACGCTCGCGGGGACGGCCGCTTTTCCCGAACTTATGCTTTTGTTGAAACTGCGGATGGCAGGGATCTGTCCGAGGTTCTGGTTTCCATGGGGCTTGCGAGGGCCTTCGGCGTGGTGCGGCAGCGCCCCGATGGCACGCCGGGTGACGAATGGATGGAGCAGCTCAAGGATCTGGAACTCACCGCCGTCCGCGCGGGCCGCGGCGCGTGGACGCACACCGATTGGGCCAAACTTCCGGCAGCACGCAAGGAGGCGCGCAAAGAAGTCGCGGAAATCGAGACCGCCAAGGGCAAACGAGCCGCAACCGAGGACCAACCCGTCGAAATTAATTCCGCCGCCCGTGACGAACTGATGAGCTTGCCCGGCATCGGCGAGAAAACCGCCATCGAGATCATCGGTGCCCGGCCATTCAAGTCCGTCGCGGAGTTGGTCCGCGTGCCGGGTATCGGACCTGCGACTTTGGAGAGACTCCGGCCTTTTCTCACCGTCAAGGCGCCTTGAAGTCGCCCGCGTCGCAGACCCTCAGGCGCCAGCGGTCGTCGCGGCGCAGGATGAAACTCCGGCGCAGTCCCCTGCCCCGCCCCGCCTCGCCATGCTCGACGAGGACTTGCACGCGGTTTTCACGCTGCCCCAATTGAAGAATACGGAACACCGGTTCACGCCGGATCCGCAGGAAACAATGGAGCGGCACGTCCGGGTGACCGGCATTCCACAAGTGGCGGACCGGGGGGAAATCCGGCACCTCGGCCAGCGCCACCAACACCTCGCGTAACAGCGTCTTGCCATGCCGCCGGACCAATCTTCCTGCCGCCTGTCGCGCGAGCAGCCCTTCAATCCACGCCGCCGCCGGATTCTGATAGTCCTCCTCCATCTCCGCGATCAACTCGCGCGCATGCGCCGCCATCAGCGCCTGCAGTTCCTCGCGCTCGATCTTCCCTCGCTCGTAGAGTTCGAATAACTGGCTGGGTGTTGGAATCATTGCAAAAAGTCCACTCGGAATGCGCTCATTCCTCGCCGGGAAGCGCTGGAATCAAACCACAAAAATCGCAAAGCACCATCCGGGATTCCCGGCGGTTGCCAAATCGTTTCGTGAACCTCAATGGTAAGGAAAAACTAATAATCTCCGGACTGGTGCCAGAATCGAGCAGTGAAAAATTGATTGTCAATTAGTTAAGAATGTTTGCGGGGCCTAACGCGATCACGTGACCGACATTCATTGCCGAGCGCGGGGTTTTGGGGTTAAATCACAGCGTTTCCCCCCCATCCCATGAAAAACCATGTGTCCCCCCACACGGTTGCATGCCTGATCCTCGGCTTGATGGCACCGCTGTCGGCTCAAAATCCGGTTTTCAACCACCGATCTCCCCAAATTCTCCGCTCTGTGCCATCCGTGTCTGGTTCCCATCGGGCTCCGGAAGTGGTCAGGGTTCGGGGTGAGGTTTCCGATGCTCCGGCAATCTTCATCGCTCCGGAAGCACGCGACCGGACAGGCATCAAGCTTCCTCGCAGCCAGCGGCCATCCACTGCCAGCGACAAGGTGCTCCGCAAGGTGTCGTCCGCGCGGAAATCCGAGGGTCAGCCGTATGAAGTGGCGGCCGACAGCCTGCAAAAGGGACTGGCTCTGGTCGCCGCCATGTATCGTAAGGCTGGAAATCCGCAGACCGCGCCAGGCGCGCGCTGATTGTCCGAGTGTGGTCATTCTCCCGCCCCGCTCCAATGTAGATTTTTTCACGTTCTGTTTCCTCTGGCAGACATGTGTGCAAACCCGCGATCCGCCGCATCCGCGCGCTTGCCAGCCGGATCTGGTCTGCTTGAATCGCCGCATGAAGAAAGAAGACCGCGAGTTTCTCCATCGCCTGCTGGAAAGCCGGAGTCCCACGGGTTTCGAGATGCCCGGTCAGAAGGTCTGGGCGGAATGGATCCGCGCCCATGCCGCCAGCGTCGAGTGCGATGCCTACGGCTCCAGCTGGGCCACGCTGCCCGGCAGAACCATGCAGGTCATCATGCTTGCAGCCCACGCCGACGAGATCGGCTACATGATCAAACACATCGACGAGCGCGGCTTTCTCCGGCTCGACCGCGTGGGTGGATCGGATGCGGCTACCGCCCGCGGCCGGCGGATCGACATCCTCGGTGACAAGGGCAGCGTTCCGGGAATCATCGGCAACACCGCCATCCATTTGCGCCGTGACGATCACGGCAGCGAAAAAGCTCCCGCCGTGCACGACCTGTGGGTCGATGTGGGGGCGGCGAATCCCGCCGATGTAGCGAAACTCGGCATCCGCGTGGGCCACCCGGCGGTCTATCAGGACGGGCCGATGGAACTCGCCAACAAACGCATCGTCGGCCGCGCCCTGGACAACCGCATCGGCGGCTACATCATCGCCCAGGTGATGAAACGCGTGGCCGCCAGCAAGAGCAAACCGGCCTTCACCATTGTCTGCCTCAACGCCATCCAGGAGGAAATCGGCGGCCACGGCGCGATGATGGCCACCTACCGGCTGCGGCCCGACCTCTGCGTCTGTCTCGATGTCACCCACGCCAC
>JBGSUP010000076.1:0-1910 GCA_041753485.1 Akkermansiaceae bacterium | reverse complement strand
TTTTGCTGGCCCGCCGCCAGGCCGATGCACCGGTCTCAAGCCCTGGCGGACCCATTGCAGGCGAAACCACGGAGCGTGCCCAAGTGGCGGAACGGGCGATGGCCTTGAGCTCCCAAGCAGCCGCGGCAAGGCAGGCGGCTGAGGCGGAATTGGCCATGCAGCAGGCCGCCCTTGAGCGCCAAGGTGGGGTTTTTTCGCCGGCCCAGAGTGCGTTGCTCGCCCGGCAGCATGGCCGGACGGTCACTCTCGAGGGCTCTCTTGGGCGAATCGGTTTTTCGTCTTCAGGCAAAACGCTCTATCTGTATTTCCCGACCCCGCAGGACCGTGACTTTCTGCGTGGCGCGATCTCCATGAAATCCGCGCCAAGCGACCTCGGCGAAGACTCACTCAGGCCACTCGTCGGCAAGAAAATCCGCCTTACCGGCGAGGTGACCGTGCGCAAGGAATTCGGCCGTGAACGCCCGGAAATCGGAATCAACAACCGCAGCGACATCGAAGTCGTCGAGTGAGCGTCCGCCGCCCGTCACCAGTGGGTGCTTTGGCGAAAATGTTGCAAGCGTTGCTCCAGATCGGCGGCCACCAGCGATTCGAGACGCCGGGTGGAGAAGGCCTCGCAGGTGAATGAGGCGAGGATCGAGCCCTGAATGATCGCCTGCCGCAGTTGAGCGCCATCATAGGGCGGAGTTCCGTGTGCGGCAAGGTAGCCTGCCATTGCTCCGACAAAGGTGTCGCCGGCACCGGTGGGGTCGGCAACTGCCTCAAGCGGCCAGGCGCTGGAGCGGAAAATCCCGCCGTCGCGCGAAAACATCATCGCGCCGAACTCACCGAGCTTCACCACCACGTGGCGGGGTCCCTTTTCCAACAGAATCCGCCCGGCACGCACCAGGTTCGAGGTGCCGGCCAGCTCGCGGGCCTCACCCTCGTTGAGCACGAATAAATCCAGATGCGGCAGCACGTCGTGAAGCCGGTCGTGGGCGATCTCGATCCACAGGTCCATCGTGTCGGCGATGACAAACCTCGAGTCCGGGTTTCCCGCAGCCGAAACTTCAATCCCGCACTGGCCGAGCATTTCGATCTGGTTGTCAGGCGACATGTTGGCCAGCACCACGACCGGCGCGGAAGCCATCGCCGCCGGAACCTTGACCTGCCAGTTTTCCAGCACGTTGAGGCCCACCCGGTGGGTGGTGCGCTCGTTCATGTTGGCGTGATACTCGCCGGACCAGGTGAACGACTCGTTTTCCGAGCGCTCCACGCCGTCGAGCGACACGCCGCGGCCCTCCAGCATGTCAAGATGCCGCTGGGGGAAATCATGCCCAATGATGCCGACCAGCGAAACCGGCCGGGTGAAGAACGAGGCAGCCAGGGCGGCGTAAGCGGCGGAGCCACCTAACAAGTCGGTGGCCTCGGAATCGGGTGTCTTGACGTGGTCGATGGCGATGGTGCCGCCGACAATGACGGAGGCTTCGGAGTTGCGGGCTTTGGACATGGCAAATGCACGGATGGCGGCTGCTTTCTACAGCCGAAACGCCAAATTCAAACCATGAAAATTTCAAAATTTTTCCCCAACCCGTGGGTGATGGTTTGGAATGCGCCGCCACTGACAAGGCTCAACGCGATCCCAAGCAGGGCCATGCGGGATGCGCTTCGCGTTTGGTTTGTGTCGCTACAAGCGGCCCTGGCATTTCGCAACGGTCCGGCGAATGAATGGCCAATGAAAGCGACCATGCAAAGCTCGGAAATCCCGCAACAGGCAGCCATTCCCTTGCCATTCTCACGCACCGCCCGGAGGTCGATCCCTGCCATTTCATGATTTTTCAGACAGCCTCTCAGCTCAAAAGTCGGGTTATTGCGGCGGCTTTGAGTTCTTCCAACTTCGAGCGGTCCGGCGCGGCACCCCTCGCCTGGTCCGG
>JBGSUP010000075.1:0-1657 GCA_041753485.1 Akkermansiaceae bacterium | reverse complement strand
TGGTGGTATTGCCGCCATTCCTCGGATTTGTAGGTGATGAATTCGTTGCGCAGCCCGCTGCCGAGCACGTTTTCGACGAAAGGATCGGCGGCGAAGGCTTTCACCGCTTCATCGAGTGTGCGCGGGAGTTCGGAGATGCCGCGGGCGGCGAATTCCTCCTCGCTGAGTTCGTAGAGGTTGTCCTCGTGTGGATCGCCGGGATCGAGTTTTCCACGGATGCCTTCGAGACCGGCGGCGAGGACGAGAGCTGCCGCCAGATAGGGATTGCAGGCGGCGTCGGCGTTGCGGCTCTCGCAGCGGCCGCCGGCCATTGGGACGCGCACGGAGTTGGTGCGGTTGTTCCTGCCATAACTGTTGAAAACGGGAGCCCAGGTGAAATAGGACATCAGCCCGCGGCGGACGAGGCGTTTGTAGCTGTTGACTGTTGGCGCGAAGGCGGCGCAGAGCGCGGGTCCGTGTTTGAGAACTCCGGCGATGAACTGATAACCCAGCTCGCTGATGCCGAGGCCGCGCGGGTCATCCGCGTGCGCGCATTTGAACAGATTCCCACCGGTGGCGGGATCATAGAGCGACATGTTGAAGTGCGCTCCGCTGCCGGTGCGGTTGGCGAAGGGTTTCGGCATGAAGGTGGCGAGCAATCCCTCCTCGGCGGCATAGTGTTTCGCCATCAGGCGGAAGAAGACATAGCGGTCGCACATGGTCAGGGCATCGGCGTATTTGAAGTCGAACTCGAACTGGGAGTTCGCATCCTCGTGATCGAAGGAATAGAGGTCCCAGCCGAGTTGGTTGATGGCGGTGGCCACCTTGTCGAGCCAGGTGTAGCGGTCCATGAAGCGCTTCACGTCATAGCAGGCTTTCACCAGATCATCGTCCTTGTTGGGAATCTCAAGCTGGCCGCTTTCGGTGAGCTTCACGACGTAGAGCTCACACTCGATGCCGAGGTTCAGGCCGAATCCCATTTCTGCAGCGGCGGCAAGTTGTTTCTTGAGCGCGACGCGGGTGTTCACCTCGTAGGGTTGACCCTTGAAGGCGTTGTCCGCCGGGAACCAGGCGACCTCCTTGTTCCATGGCAGCACGCAGCCGCGTGTGAGATCGGGCAGCGAGTTGATCTCGTCGTCATTGGGTTTCTGGCCAAGACCATCGAGCGCGTAGCCGGTGTAGAGTTCCGATCCCGCGGCGAAGTCCTCGAAGTGATCGATGGGGACGAACTTGCCTTTCGGCACGCCGTGGATGTCCACGTAGGCACCGATGCAGTATTTGACGCCTTGTTGTTTCAACGAATCCCGGAGGGCGGTGATGGTTTCTGGTTTCATATTATTTTGGTGAAAAGTGTGAAGTGATTGGGCCGCGAATATTGTTAGA
Source organism: Akkermansiaceae bacterium (assembly GCA_041753485.1). Taxonomy (GTDB): domain Bacteria; phylum Verrucomicrobiota; class Verrucomicrobiia; order Verrucomicrobiales; family Akkermansiaceae; genus Luteolibacter. Next base: position 295 of record JBGSUP010000075.1, on the reverse strand, counting down.
CAAGGCTGGCGGCGGGTCAGGCCACATCGGGATCGCGCACCGCGAGGCGCATTACCGGGGTTTCCTTCTGTTCCTGGCCTGGCGGGTGCATCATGTGATCGATGTGCCTGCGGGTTGCCATGAACGAGGGATCGAAGAGCTGCGCGTCCGTGCGTGGGCGCGGAACGGGGACTTCGACGAGTTCGCTGACGCGGCCGGGATTGGCATTGAGCACGAGGATGCGGTCTGATAGAAAAACGGCCTCATCGAGATCGTGGGTGATGAAAACGATGGTGATGTCCACGTTTTTCCAGAT
>JBGSUP010000074.1:0-3096 GCA_041753485.1 Akkermansiaceae bacterium | reverse complement strand
GGACCGCCGCTACGCGGAAAACGGTGGCCTCGTCTCCCGCAGCGAGGCGGGCGCGGTGATCGGGGAGCTGGCAGAGGCCGTTGCGCAGGGTCTTGAAATCGTCCGCAATCGCCGGATTCGCACGCTGGCTGGGACTTGGTTTCCGCTGGCTGCGGACACCCTCTGCGTGCATGGCGATGGCCCGCTTGCGGTGGAGATGTTGGCTGCGCTGCGGCAGGCCTTGGTGGCGGCAGGTTTCGAGATTCGCGCATGAGATTAACGGTGATGACGCCAACACCCACGCGATCACGGAGCTACCCAATGTCCGGAAACGGGATAAGGTCGTTTTGTTGACGCGATCGAGGCATCCCTCCCCGCCGCTCTCCCCCCGAGCAGCCCGCGCCAACAACATCCCCCCGGAACTGAAAAAGCCGGCGGAACCCTAAGCCTCTCCCCCATGTGCTCCGGTTTCCGCCGGTTTTCCGTTTCCATCACTCCGCCGCGCGCACGTCCTGGATGATGAGTTGCAGCGTGGTCCGGCCGCGAAACGTGTTGCGATCAATCGTGAAGGCGATGTCCCACGGCGGGTCCGGCAGTGGATGCTCGCCGCCGCCGAAAAACAAGGCGTCCTGCTCGTGATAGCCCTGCCGCAGCATGAAACGCAGGTGTTGGTTCTTCATGTGCAGCGGCGGACGGCTCAGGCCCACGCCGCGCGAAACGAACACCGGCTGCGGGTTGCCGTTGCCGAAGGGCTGAAGCAGATCGTAGCTGGCCAGGAATTCCAGGGAGAGTTGGTTGAAGGAAATCTCCGCATCATAGGTAAGGGTCGGCCTGCGTTGCTCCTCGTTGGTATTGGCCAACACGAATCTTCCGAAGTTTTTGCGGAATTCCGCCAGTTTCGCCTCTTCAATCGAAAGCCCGGCCGCCATGGCATGTCCGCCGCCCGCAATCAGATCAGCCTCACAGGCGCGGATTGCTTCCACGAGCGAAACCCCGGTGATGCTGCGCCCGGAGCCTTTGCCGATTCCGTTTTCATCAATTGCAACGATGAATGTCGGCTTGTGATATTGCCGCATCAGCCGCGATGCCACGATGCCGACCACGCCATGGTGCCACGAGCGCGAGCCCAGCACGATGACCGGATCACGCGCCGGATCGAAATCGCGGGTAAGCATCTCCACCGCCTCGCGGCGGATCAGGCGTTCATGATTCTGCCGCTCCTTGTTGTAGGCATCGAGCTTGAGCGCGAAATCATGGGCAAGGCGCCGGCAGTCGGTCGTGAGAGTGGCCAAAGCGTCTTCCGGCGCGTCCATGCGGCCGGCCGCGTTGAGGCGGGGACCGATCCGGAAGCCAACGTCCATGGAACTGGCGCTGCCATTCATCCCGGTGACGTCCTGAAGCGCGCGCAAGCCGGGATTCATGGTGTGGGGGAGATGTTTCAAACCGTGGCGGACCATCAGGCGGTTTTCACCAATCATCGGCACGATGTCGGAGATGGTCGCAACCGCCACCAGATCGATTAGTCCCTTGAGATCCAAATCCACCTGACGGGTCTTCAGCAAGGCATGGCCGAGTTTGAAAACCACCCCTGCGGCACAGAGATAGGTGAAGTCGCTGCCGCATTTTGGATTCACCAACGCACAGCATTCCGGGCGTTCGCCGGGCGCGGGCTCGTGGTGATCGACAATGACCACATCGATGCCCGCGGCCCCCAGCGCGGCGACTTCCTTGATCGAAACCGTGCCGCAGTCCACCGTGATCAGCAAATCGGGTTTCGGGCCCTCACCCATGCAGCGCTCCAAGGCCGCAGTGCTCAGCCCGTAACCCTCGGGCCCGCGCCGTGGAATGAAATGCCTGGGTTGCAATCCATATGCCATCAGGATGCGTTTCATCAGGGTGATCGAGGCCACTCCATCGACGTCATAATCTCCATAAATGCAGACCTGTTGGCCCTCATCGATCGCCAAAAGAATCCGCTCGACCGCCGGTTTCATGTCCGGAATCAAAAACGGGTCCTCCAAATCCTTCAATTTAGGGCGCAAGTAATCCTCCAAATCAACGCCTGGAGGGAGCCCGCGCTGGCGGATCAAATGCTCCAAAATCGCGGGAAACGCGCCCGGCGAATCGTTCTCCTCAGGTCGGAACGGTTCACCGCGCGGAATCCATCTGAAAGGCTGTGCTCGCATGAATGCCCCGGAACCTAGGGGCGGGAGGTGGCCCGGTTCAAGGTCCGAAACGAAAACGACACATTTCCGCCCATTGCGACACTTTGACCATGTGAAGACGTGTCATTCTGGCTCAATTTTGCTGAAAAGCGGGATCCATGAAAATCGGAAAATATTCTATATTTTGCTGATCAACAGGATGTTAGGAGTCCAGCCGGGAGCTCTGGCACGTTCCATGCGAGGTTTCTCACGGCGGATAACGTATCGGTCGCCAAAACACCAACGGAAATCATTTTATGTCCAAAATTCTCGGAATTGACCTCGGCACTACCAACTCCTGCATGGCCGTCATGGAAGGTGGCGAGCCCACCGTGCTTGAAAACTCGGAAGGTGCCCGCACCACCCCTTCAGTCGTGGCTTTCGCCAAAAACGGCGAGCGTCTCGTCGGCCAAGCCGCAAAACGCCAAGCCGTCACCAACCCGAAAAACACGATTTTCTCTTCCAAACGCCTGATTGGCCGCAAATTCACCGAGCTTACCGATGCGGACAAGCGCATGCCTTACAAGATTGTCGCCGCTTCCAATGGTGACGCCCACATCCAGGTGGAAGTCGCCGGCGAGACGAAAACCTTCTCGCCTCAGGAAATCGCCGCGATGGTGCTCGGCAAACTGAAAGCCGACGCTGAAGCCAAGCTCGGCGAGTCCATTAAGCAGGCCGTCATCACGGTCCCCGCCTACTTTAACGACTCGCAGCGCAATGCCACCAAGGCCGCCGGTGAAATCGCCGGCCTCGAAGTGCTCCGCATCATCAACGAGCCCACCGCCGCCGCCCTCGCCTACGGCCTCGATAAGAAATCCGATGAAAAAATCGCCGTCTATGACCTCGGCGGCGGCACTTTCGACATCTCAGTGCTCGAAATCGGCGATGGCGTCTTCGAAGTGCTCGCCACCGA